>JAQWYU010000077.1 GCA_029253805.1 Flavobacteriaceae bacterium
CTCTACAGCCCGTAAATCTTGCTTTGCCTTTCCTTCAGCTAAAAGATTACGAGAATTTGTATCTATTTTAATTTGAAAAATAGCATAAAAACCAATTAATAAAATAGCGGTAAAACCAACAATTATGGTATGCTTATAATCCCAAGTTATTCGATTTAACCAGTTAATAAATGCTCGTTGGTTCCAACGTTTTAATCTTAGTAAGGGCTTTGCTTTCTCAAAATTTAAATTCATATAACTGAATCCAATGATGGTAATAATATACACAAGAATAAAGCTTAAGACTAAACCTATACAAGTAAAAACTCCCATATTTTTGAAAGCAGGTAATGGTGATAAATACAAAGCAAAGTAACCAACAAATGTAGTCAGAGTTGTATAAAAACACGGCGTTATACTATTTCGTATAGTGAGTGCTAGTAAGTCAACTTTAGCCAATGTATTATTTGCCAATCCCTCTTTGTGGTAAATATTTATAATGTGTACAGCATCGCTAACGCTATACACCATTAGGATTGTTGGAATAAGCATTGATATCATATTCAGTGCAAAGCCTAGTGAGGTAATTAGCCCAAAAAGTAAACTTATTGGGATCGCAACCGATAATAAGGAAATGATTAAATAGCGCTTACTGGGCAATAAGAACAGTAGCATTATAGTGATCACCACTATCGTTAACACTCCAAACATTAAACTCTCTTTATATATCCCTTTGCTATATGCCTCATTTAAAACTGGAGGTCCAGTTAGATAGTGATGCTCATAAAGGGTTTGAATCACTGTTCTTATTTCTTCAGCAATAACTTGTCGCTCTTCTTCGACTGTTGATGTTGGGTTAAGTTGAATATAAAAAAACTGATTTTTATAATCTTTAGTAACTAATTGAGAAGTGATATTTGGTAATTTTGAGTACAGACTTTTTAGCCCTTTTTCACTTCGTTTTGAATTATACAAGCCATCAAAATTAAGGGTCTTATTTGCATAGGTGGGATACTTAGCTTTAGCTAAACTATACGATGTTTGTACATAAGGTAATGCATCAATTTGTTGGTGTAACTCTTTTAATGATAAAACTTCTGTTTCACCAATGGCATTTTCTACCGGTAACATCGCGATAAAAATTTCATCGGACCCGAAATTTTGCTGATAATCGATATAAGCACGATAGCTTGGATCATCTTCCAAAAACCAGATGCCTAGTGAATTGTCAACACTTAATTTAGTTACTGTATGATATCCGGCTAAGCCCATAGCAACTGCCAAAACAGCTATAATTGATATTCTGAATTTGATAATCGTCGCTATGATTTTTCTTAATCGTTCCATTTATGTTATTTTAAAAGCACACCTAGGATTAGGACTTCCTTTTGTCTAAAATAAAAATATTCTTGGAAATATATAGTGAGCCCAAACTTACGAAAGTTCGATCTTTTTGGAAAATATCGAATTTCTTGTAAAAGCCATATGAATAAAATAATTATTCCTTCAATACCATATCAATACAGACTACTGCTGCAAGAATTAAAATTCTAAGGCTATCGTCTTTCTGAACTCTGTCTTTAATTTCGAGCATGTAATTATCGGCACTGGTAAACATTTCTCTACCTAATCCGGCCCATTTTTTACTGACATGACCATACTCAGTACCTTCTTTCACAAATTTAAAATCCCAACTCGTCCACTTGCCCTTTAGTTTACAAAGAATGTTTTCTTTAGCATCAAGAACATTAAATTTACCACCAATTGAGAATAATTTCTGCTTAAATCTTCCAATCAGCTTATCGTTTTCATCCAAAACATCTACTGTAGAAAGAATGAATGAGAAACCTCTTTTGACAGATAATACTTTATCTCCATTAAGAGTTTTTATTACTACATTAAAAGGAACCATCGTTTTAAAATCTGTAAACCTCAATAGCTTAGTAAAAAATCCTAGTTTTTCTTCGCGACAGGTCATTATCATTTCTTGATTTTTTGGATTATATATATCGTAATTATTTGAAGCTTTGAACATTCCAACTTGCTCCTTTATAAAGAATAGGTTCTGGTTTAAAATTGAATTCATAATTTAATTTTTGATTTGAAATTTTAAGAATGTCATTAATGACTGGCTAAAACTACTACTTGACATTATAATTAATGGCAGCCAGGTTTGAATTAAACTAAGTAGTTTTTTTTAATATTATGTTTTTAAAATAATTTGAAATAAGTGATGAGTTTATGTTTATCCATTATTTCTTTTTTGAAGTTATTAATTAATAGATATTAATTGAATATGAGCTAGTTATTAAACAATTTAAATTTCACCAAATCAAAAATAAATTATTGTTCTTTGAGATAATTTTTGAGAAGGAAGTTAAGTCGAGCTATTTTGCAGAGGATTTTATTAAATTATAGATTTATCGATTTTATTTTTATGAAGGTATTATTCGGCTAACAAAATATATTCATTAAAATATCTTTTACCTAGCTCCCTTTGACCCTCGGCATCAAAATGTACAGCGTCAATGAAATTGTCTTGTTTTTCTATACGAAATGGTAACTCGGGATTGGCATATCCAATATAATTATGACGATTTACTGCAGTCATTATTAGTTGTTGTTGTTGTGTTCTTTCCACAGCCTGATCAACCCAAAAAGGAACCATACCACCTACAATAAATGGAACATTAGCTGCATTTAAATCATTTCTTATGTTGACTATAAAATTATCTAAATCTGTTTCATAGGATGGACTTCCAACATCGCTTTCTCCTTGGTGCCACAATATTGAAATCAATTTACTTTCTGGGTTATTTTCAATTACAGTTGTTACTCTGTTTACTGCGTCGGCGTATAAAAAGTCCCCTTGATTCCAATGATTATCCCTAAAACCAGTGCCTCCATATCCACAAGGAATTATTAGGATAGGGCTAGGTAAGTTTGAAAATTCTTTTAATAATTTAGCAAAAGTTAAACCAAATCCAATTTTGTTATCGTCTTTAGTATGATGTTGAAGCGGCTCTGAAGCGGTAATGATTTGCATGTCGTCCGCTCCGAAGCGGCCAAGCTGAAAAATCTCATCATCTGTAGTATCTAGTTCGCTGTTCAGTCCAATTCCTGAGTGAGTATTCGATTGGCCAATAATCAATATAATTGAATATGCTAAATCAGCAGGTTCATTTACCTGAATTTTATTCTTTGAGCATGAAACAGATATTAACAATATCAGTAGCAGAAATCTTTTCATTTTTAATTATCTATTTGATTTTTACAATTATTGAAGTTTCGAGTAATCATAATTTTAAATTAATCAACTACTAGTTCACAAGTGATTCTATCAATTCCACTAATTCTGCTTCTGTTCCGTAATTAACATTTATGTTAAATGAGTCATCACCAGCAACTGTTATTGGTAGAGATCCAAAACTTAAGTAGTTATCATCATCAACATTAATACCTATCAAAGTTCCATTAAGCCCAGTCGGAATAGATTCAGCATAGGTTTCTAGTGCTGGAGTAGAGTTAACAGTAGTCAACATAACAACTGACGGGAAATCATCAATAATTAACCAAACTTCTACATTTCCTGAGTAATCAGTTACACCATTAACAATTGCTTCAAATTGAGTACCGTTTTCACTAGCCATATCGTATAACACATCACAATTTGAAAACCCCACATCAATTCCCCAAGCCTGAAATACTCCATCAAAAACTCCAAATTCACCTTGATTTTGTAAATCCCAATCAACGACTTCTTGTCCATTATTATCTAAATTATCGGTATTTCCATTAAATAACATCATTTGATTTTGATGAGTAATTGATGGACTTGTTTGAATATTTAAAGAACATTGGCATCCCCAGTTGATGAATTCTAATTCTTCACCAGTAGCTGTATTTTCTGCTGTAACCTCAAAACTACCTCCAGTTACTAAAAGGTTACCGTTGGAGGTTGTAGGAGCCTTAGCTAGAATCATTTCATCCAAAGTATTAAATTCATACAGTGAAATATTAACATCATCAGAAATCGTATTTCCACTACTATCTATAACGGAGTTCTCCGAGCACGTAATTGTAGTGCCGTCAGGACCAGTTATAGAAAAACTATTGGAAGGATTTAATGTTTGAACATATGGATTAGGTTTTAAGGAATTTCTCAAATCTTGAATACTTGTAAAAGTACTTGCATCAGGCTGAGATTGATTTTGCAAAGCGCCTTCATCGTCACAACTATAAATTACAAAAGAGAATAAGATTACCAATAAGTAAATAAGTTTTGTTTTCATTTTATTAAAATTAATTAAGATAACTAAATTTAAAAATAAAAATAAATATTCTCAAAAAATAAGATATTATTTTTGAAAAAAAAGTGAAGCAGAAGGGGTAAAGTCGTACTATTTTGTGAAGTATTTGATAAAAATGAATCGTTTTCAACAAGGATTTTTTACAATTAAAATATGAAGGATGCTAACATTCAAGCAAATTATCAAAAAACTATTTCTTTTTACAGCTTTCCTTTTTTATTTTAATTGAATATGAATATGATCATCGTGCCTAACCGCTCCACATCCGTGAAATCTTATCTTCCTGTTTTTTAAATTGATTCTATTTTTTAAATGTGGTTCTATAAATACTTTGCCTAAATCACGACTTTTCAGGATGTTTTTGATAAGCTCTTTTGTTCCTTTTTCTGAAAAAACTAAGTCTTTATTGATTTTCCCAAAAGTTAAATATTTTGGAAAGTCGTACAAAAAATTCTCTTTTAGACACTTATTTATTTGGTCGTATTCATTTGATTTTGGAGTTTCAAAAACACCATAACCACTCACAGATTTTTGTTTGCTGGTAATAATTCCGTTTTGGGTTTCGTAAACCAAACTTATGTCAATCTTTTTCCCGTCGTTATGGCTCAAATGTGGTAGTAACGGAAATTTATTGACAAAAGGAAAATTAGCGTCAAGATAATGAATTTCAATATTCTTTCCGTTTAGTTTTTTTTCAGTTTTCCTTAGTAATTTGTTCAGTTTTGGTTTTACATAATTTCGGTTTAATAAAACGGTCATGTAATTTGTTGGTTTTATTTTCTCGGAATGTTTCACTTTTTCTCTGCCAAAAGTAGGCGAAATTAAAGGGACAATTAAAAGGGTTGAAAAGAGATAGAGACTTGTAAAGATAATCAGTGTTTTAAACTTTAGTTTTTTATTCCATTTTTTAGAAATTACTAAACTTAATAAATAAACAATACCACCAATTTGAGTTGTGACTGTCAAAAAACAAACTAGTATAAATCTGAATAATGTTTTCATTTATTTTTTATTGATAAAATCTACGATTTTTTTAATTGATACTCCTATGAGGTTACTTTTACACTTGGCCCTATAATTAAGATGCTAAATTTAGCTGGGAATTAATCATTAATATGATAATTTATACTAAAATTAATAAAAAAAAACATCTAAAATAAAATTATTTTAGCAACAAAAGGTAAATAATAAGGGAGTTATGTCACACTATTTTGGAGAGGTTTTTGAACTCTTTTAATCACTAAAAATAACTTTGTAAACCAATTTTTTAAATTAATTATTATAAAATATTATAAGGTAAATAATTGAATGTAAAATGATATTATTTTCATTTTAAATTATTATATTTCTTCATAATATTTATAAAATTAAACTTTTAGTTTTATTCTTTTAGTTTAACTACAAAAATTAACAAATGAGGTTTTTATTATATTTTTTATTTTTTTTTATAATTACTAACAATTGTAATTCCCAAATTGATACTGAGTTCTGGTTTGTTGCACCTGAAGTTAACCAAAATCACGGAGATCGTCCAATTTATTTAAAATTTGCTACTTACAGCAATTCGTCCACTATTATTGTTTCACAGCCTGCAAATGATAATTTCCAACCCATTGAATTTCAAATGGAGGCTAATGATTCTTATGTTTTAGATGTTACTGATTTTATTGATGTTATTGAAAACAAACCATCACATGTAGTTTTAGATTATGGAATAAAAATTGTTTCAACTTCAGAAATTATGGTTTATTATGAGGTAAGTCCAGGATGTAATTGTAATCCAGATATTTTTGCTTTGAAAGGTAAGAATGCACTCGGTAATTTTTTTATTACGCCATATCAATCTTTTAATAATTCCTGGTCGGATTATTTTGCTGGCTTTAATATTGTTGCCACTGAAGATGATACTGAGATTAATATTGTTTTGACTCAAGATTCAGAAGATTTAATTGCTGGAGAGGAGTTTTCCATTAATTTAAACAAAGGGCAGACTTATTTTGTAAAAGTTTCAAATAATATTGGAACTGAGAGTTTATCCGGAACAACTATAAGTTCAAATAAAAATATTTCAGTAACAATTCATGAAGATTCTTTAACCGGGCCGTATGGTGGATGTGCGGACTTGGTAGGTGATCAACTGATACCAACTGAACTATTAGGACAAGAGTACATCGCAGTAAAGGGTTATTTATTTGGTCCTGACAAGGTTTATGTTACCGCCCAAAATGACAATACGGATGTTCTAATTGATGGTGACCAATTTGCTACTATTGATGCACTGGAAACACTTGAAATTACTCTTGCTAATCCATCAGTTTATATATATACTTCTGAACCTTCATATGTTTTACATATGAGTGGATTTGGTTGCGAAGTTGGACAAGCAATATTGCCACCATTAGATTGTACAGGTTCATATGATGTTTCAATTGTTCGATCAACATCAGAATTTTTTGCTTTAAATATTCTCGCACCAGCTGGCTCCGAAGATCATTTTTACATTGAAGCTAGTGATTTAACTATTGATGCAAATGATTTTAATTTTGTTCCCGGATCAAATCAAAATTGGTTATATGCCCAATTGGATTTCACAGATTTGATTAGTGCTGATGCTGCTATTCGAGTTTTAAATTCTAATTATCGCTTCCACATGGGTCTAATTCATGGTGGTTCAACCTCTGGTTGTCGTTATGGCTATTTTAGTGATTTTGGAGAGTTTGATAGTAGTTTTACTGCTCAAACTTCTTTGTGTGAAGGAAGTTCGCTTGAATTTCAGGGTCCATTCGTTGAAGGTGCAATTTATTCTTGGAACGGACCTAATGGTTTTACTTCTGAAATTCAAAACCCTGTTATTGAAAACGTTGCACTAATCAATCAGGGTGAATACAGTCTTGAAATAATAGTAAATGAAGTTTGTACGTCAACAAGTTCTATGCAAATAGAAATAATCCCAAGACCATCTAATTTTGATATTTCTGAAATTAGCATTTGTGATTACACTATCATTGCAAATCTTCTTTCGGATTATCCAGGTATTAATATTTATGATTCGCCAACATTAAGTCAAAGTTTATCTCCAGATACGGATTTAACGGCTGGTGTTTATTACATAACTCAGCTTAACGAGTTTGGATGTGAAAGTATTGATGCACTTAATGTTTTTCTGAGTTGTTTACCTATTGTCCCAAATGCATTTTCGCCTAATATCGATGGTTTTAATGACCATTTTAATATTCAAAACCTTTATGATGTCTTTGTTAATCATAAATTAAAGATTTATAATCGATACGGAACTCTAATTTTTGAGGGTGATAACTCAAATAAATGGTATGGAAATACAATAAACTCAAATGAAAAAGCACCAGTTGGAACATATTTTTATAAACTTAATTTAAATAACAGCAAGAATGATATAATTACTGGTTGGGTTTATTTAAACTACTAATTCAATTTTAATTCCAAAATTATTACCAAAAACATTTTTTTATTTTTAGAAATCAAAAGTGGAAGAGAGTCAATTTGAAAAGGATTTAGAAAAAATTATAAAATTTTAAACTTATTTTGATTTTTAAGTACGTTCTATCAATAAATGTCAGCGGATTAGCTAGACTGCGTTTAAATACAGTTTAGGTTTTTGTTAGGCACTGTTTATTTTATTTTACTTCTGTTGCCAACACAAAAATGATATACTCTGTGGTACTTATATTACTTTCTATATTGGTGAAAATTATCCTCAAAATGACTTCTTTGGGTAGTATGAGCGATGAAATATTTTCTGGTGAATCAATATGATTAGTTAAAGAAAGATGGTAATCTTCACACTCCGTTTTTATTATGTTCTGTAAATCCTTAACTGAAATTTCTGGAGTTATTAGTTCATCACTGGAATACCTCTTAACTGATGTAAGATCATTGTTCATTTCAAGCTTGGTCCAGTCAGAGGAGTATATAGTTTCTTTTAATTCACAATTGTCGCTATCTTCATTTATATCCAGGCCGTAAGTAACTCTTTGATATACTTCTATTTCCCCTTTTTCTTTAGGTATCAACTTGATGATTTGGTCATGTGCCGAAAGAGTATTATTTAAAATTTCTAAGGACTGTTCTCTGTCTAGATATATTATAAACTTATTATCCTTATGGTGATTCGATTGGTTTTCAATTATTTTACCTGAGCTTTCTTCAAAGAATGTTGATTTCAATGTGAAAGCCGTGAAATCGATTTTATTGCTGTTTACATATTCGTAAGTAAGGTTTGTAAAATAACCTTCTTTATTTACTTTGATTCTTTGTCTATTTGTGGTCTCATCTTCATGATCTTTCAAATCGATAAGAAATTCTTCATATTGAGGTGCCCTAATTTTAAAAATAGTAGAGAAAGTGAATTCATGAGACATTGGATTATAATGGTAGCGTCTGGTTGGTGAGTATCTTCGAGCTTCTAATTCATACCAATCTTTCGTTAGGTAAAGTAAACTATCACAAATAAGAATGGACTCAATGGGTGTGCCGTCAGGGCGCACGGTCAAGGCACGAAGCTTTTTAGATTTATCTTCCACCATCAGTAAAATATATTTGTCTGTTATTTCACAAATAGAGGAAGCCGATATCGCATTGAGTTCTCCTACCTGAAAAAATCCGCTTTTATACCTTTCATAATCTCTGTCGTCTATTTTTTCACCAATTATTTTTTTGATTTTTATAGAGTCCATAAAGTGTATAGATAGATTTGATAGCTTGCCACTTTGCAAGGCTTCTATTTTCAAATGAAATGGAGTATAAGAATTGCGGTGTTTAGGATTGTGATTTTGAGCAATTGAGTTTACGGTTGTTATCAGCAGAAGTATAACAGGTATTATTTTCATAGTTTAAATTATGCCTAATGCTGGAGCTATACCATTGTTTTAATGTGGCTTAGGTGTTGTTAGTAAACTTTAACTTATTTAACTTTTTTAATTGATTTATATTCAAAGTGGCAATTATTAATCCATAAAAAAGCCAAGCCAAAAAAACTTCATCAAAACTAATAGCAGACTCCTCAATCATTAGACAATTCCAAACCAACAACAGACTAGTGAGAATCAGACTGAACACGGATAGCTTTTTTTTTGTTATCTTATAACGCAAAAATATTACTTCGATTATTATTATAACTGAAGCGCAGCCAAATGTCCAGAATCCTGCGTGTTCATCCCACCTGTTCTTATCGTTGAAATCTATGAAGTATAATATGATAAAAATAAAACATGACCAATTCAAAGATCCAAACAGACTCAAATAAAATAACCTCTTAAGTATTAACATACTTGGAATTATTATTGTCGGAGAAGCAGTTGTTTCAACCATCGTTTTATCTACAGTTGGAACTGAAGCTGACTCTACAATTGTTTTGTCTGATGAAGGTGCTTCAACCATCGTTTTATCCGTTGTATGAGTTGATGAAACTTCTTTGTTGTTCAAAGCGTCTATCCATTCTTTACAATACTGGAAGCGTTGTTTTCTGTCTTTACTGCACGCTTTATTGATTAGCTCGTTTAAATAACCCGTACCGGTTAACTCAGGTAATGGTTCGTAAACAATTTTATTGAAGATATCGAATTGTGACTTTGTATTAGTATCGTAGGGTGGTTTCCCTTTTAAAGCATAATATAAGGTAACTCCTAATGAGTAAATATCGCTTCGATGGTCAATAGACTTATCTGCTTTTACTTGCTCAGGGCTCATATATATTGGGGTTCCAATTTGAGTGCCAGTCTGTGTCATTTCGCTACCCTGACCAAATAACTTAGCAATGCCAAAGTCAAGTATTTTTATGTGCCCATTAGGCAAAACAAAAATATTAGAAGGCTTAATATCGCGATGCACAATTCCCTTTTCATGAGCATAGTTTAAAGCTGATAATGTCTGAGAAAAATAATTAATAATATCTTTTTCTGCCAATGCACCATTATTCTTAATCACATCATTCAGGTCTTCTCCATTGAGATATTCCATCACAATAGAAAGCTGTCCAGGTTGTTCATCAAAATCTATTACTTTAGTAATGTTTGGATGGTCAAGAGAAGCCATGAGTTTGGCTTCGTTAAGAAAGCGCTCTTTTATTTGAGCATTAGTGGAAAGTATAGGATTTAGTACTTTAATGGCAACCTTGGTTCCAAGCAGTTCATGTTCTGCTTCGTAAACAGAAGCCATTCCTCCCTCTCCTAACAGTTTTGTGATTTTGTATTTTCCTATGGTATTATTTATCATGTCTCGGTTCTGTTTGATTACTAATATTTGTACATAGCGAATATAAACAAAAAGTATAAATTTTATTTTAGGCAATAATGCCGGGGACTAGGATGAGTTAAATTGAATTATTTTTGTGAGGATTTGAACTGTTTTAAGACTATTTACTTCGTTCTCTAGCATCAATTTCCATCCAATGGTTGTTACCACGTCCATGTTTTAAAAACTCACTAATATATTCATAGTAAAAATTAAAGAATCCCATTTCCTGATATTGTTCCCAATGGATTCGTTCATGTGCTAATAAAGACCCCTTACCATCACCTTCGTCTTTATATTTTTTTTCTATAAAGATACCAAACGGAGGAATTGTAGCCGCCATTTGCTTTCCTGGAATATCAACAGACATGTATATCACTCGTTCCTTTTTGATTAGATTACTGTAAACCATAAATCCGATAGTTAACAGTAAGAATGCTTTTGTAATTTTTTTTATTTGTATATTTTTATTTGAAATTTCCATAAATATAAGTAGTTGGATGTTTAATTTCTAAAAAATTTTTTAAACTGTGTGGAACAGAACTAAATGTTGTTATTCCATTATCATCACTGAACTTATAATCAACTGATGTGCCACCATCTAACAATATCCCATCGACAATATTTAGCGTTAACGAGAATTCTATAATTTCTTTAATTGTGACAAAACCAATTCTATTTGAAGATATTACAATAATATCTCCATCTTTGTTTTGACCCATTAAGGTTCTGTATCTCTTTTGTTTTGCATGTTTACTTTTAGTTAAACGGTGATTAATATCACCATTATTTATACCCCACAATATAGTCTGAGACGCAAATTTAGTCCGTGATGGGCACTTTAAAGGACTAACATGTGGTAAATCGTTAAGAACATAAAAAAACCCACCGCCCTTAACTCTGCTGCTTTTTTGTTTGCCATTTATAACAACTAAACCTATCGTTGCGTTATCGCTAAAGAAATTACTGTTAATGTAAAAATCAGAGTCTACTGGACGCGTTTCTGACACGCCAAAATTCATTACATCTTTTTCAATATTAACTACATTGTACTGTAAATAACTTGAAACTTTAGTGTTAGATACTTCTTTTGGTCCATTCACGAACCAAATAAAAATTATTAAAATTAGTGGTAGTCTTATAATAGTGTTGTAAAGTAAATGATAAATATAAATGAATATCTAAGATGGGGATTAATCAAAGATCCATCTGAAACATTTAAAATATAGCTTAAATTTATAGAATTTATTGTTCCTTCTCGTTCATTATCTAGAATAACATTGGTATATAGTATTTAATTTCTAATTATCTTTTATTTCTAATTCTCTTTATCTTTGTTTCGTCACCATTTCCTAAAAATTTAAGCGTCCTTTTTTGTTCGAAACTTTTATTTTTTATGTCGATGACGTGACGCGTAATTTTAAATAGACTATTTTTATTTGTAAATACCTTTTTGTTACGTTTATCATAATACACGGCATAGATTTTACCTTCATACGACTTTTTAAATAGTAATCGTTTTTTTGAAACACTATATACTTTAAATCTATCATTATTCCATATAATGAAATAATCCCCAAACTTTTTTGTGTAATATTTCGGATTTTCTCTATCTATAGTTTCTTGATAGAAAGTTTTAGAAGCAACTATAGGAGGGATGTAGCCACAATCTTTTGAGTTTCGTTTTTTCAGAGAACCTTTGTAATGCCCCCCTTTTCCGTCATGGTAATATTGGTATAGGTCAGTTCCATTACAACGAACCTTATATTTAGTCCCTTTTTTAGGATGCTTGCGAGGTGTTCTTATTCTTTTGTCATCATTTAGTATAGTATAACTATATTTTGTTTGCTCTCCTAGGGTCGCATTTTCTGGATTTTGTAATTCAATTATGATAGTTTCGTCCTGTTCTTTCATTTTATCATTGATAATATCTAGCTCAATAAATCCTAATTTTTGATTAGCTTCTATTATAACGGTATCTGATTTTGTAGTATAATCATTTTTTATGGTAGCTGATCCTGTGTACTTTATTGGAATTTTTACCACAGACTCCGATGGTTTGGAAAGTACTACTAGAATCTTAGCATAGCTTTGTGATTCAACTATTTCTGTTTTAAGAGTCTCAAAATTAACTGTGGGGATAATTAGAGGAGATGTTTTTCCAACTATTTCTTTTTGAGTGTTAAATCCAAAGATTGCTAAAACTATCAAACTCAATATTATTGAATAAGAAATATATTCTTTTTTATGGGGTTTAATATTTTCAACACTTTCAGTGATATTTTTTCTAGTTTCAATCCTTTTGTTATTATATAACTTAGAGCCCTCAGGGCTGTTTTTATTAAGTTTAAATTGTACCGATTCAATAGCCCATAAAATAGTCAACTTAATATAGATAAGAACTTTACTTAAATTAGCTGGAATATTTTTTAAATAATAAAAAATATTATTTTTTAATTTTAATAGAGAACTAAAGGGATCTGTTTGTTTTTCAATATTAAAATTTATCACTTCATTTTTCTTGAGAAAAAGTTGTTGCTGAATTTTTTTATATCCCGGCTTCTCTATTTTAATAGAAATGGGTACATCATTAGATACATCAAATGATTTGCTAAATTCAGTCCCATAGTGCTGCTCTTCATCTAAATAAATTGTAGCGTCTATCCCATTAGCTATCTTAACTTTTAGATTAAAAATAAAAACTGTAGGAATATCTTTAATATGTTTTTTAAGTTGTACTAATTCTTTTTTAAATGCATCACAAGATGGATAGCGTTTTTTCGGTTTTTTTTGTGTTGCGTTCTGAACAATAGTATTCATTTTTAGGCTAACTTCAGGGTATACCGATTGAATTGACTGAAGCGGTTCCTTAGCGACTTTTAGATAAATTTGCCCTTGTGTAAGTCCTTCATAGGGTGGTTTTCCAGTCAACATTTGCCATAGTGTAACACCCAAGCTATAAATATCTGAATATTTTGTGATAGGCTCTCCATTACAATGCTCTGGACTCATGTACATAGGGGTGTAACCCGCTGAACTTCCTATTTTTGTTAACGTTGGATCATTTTCAGTATTTTTTGCAATTCCAAAATCCAACAATCGAATTTCAGATTTATCATTTATCATTATATTAGAAGGCTTGATATCTCTATGAATAATCTTTTTCTTGTGGATATGACTCATTGCATCCAAAACCTTGGTATAAATGTCAATTACTCTTTCCTCTGGTATTGGACCAGTCACGTTTCTAATATAAAGATCTAGTGGGTGGCCTTCAAAGTATTCCATTACTAAATGACATCCAGAACTATTTGCGATATATTCGTAGACTCCTATAATACTTGGATGCCCAAGACTTGCAAGCGTTTTAGCCTCTTGTTTAAACCGTTTAACATGAAGCTTATCACTCGTTAATGATTTGTGTAAGGATTTAATGGCAACATTTCGCTCAAGTAAAGTGTCCCATGAAAGAATTACATTTCCTTGAGCGCCTTCTCCGATATCTTTAATTTTTTTATATCTTTCTAATCCTTTCATATTCTTTACATTTTAAAGCACTTCGACTTTTTTCTTAAGTTGCTTAAAAATAAAATAAGTCATTATACCTATTAATATAAAAACTGCAGTTGTGTCAAGCTTTAATGTTCCAGCCCACTCACCAAACCAATTTGTGTAATCTCCATAAAATTGATTTTTTAATTCTTCGATAGCATTTGAAGCTCTATCCTCAATTTCTAAAGCTGCATTCGCTTTAGAAACGACCACTTCTTCTTGAATGTTATTAAAGCCTTCTGTTCCCCAACGTGTGAATGTTAAGTAGCTAATAATTTCTACTGGAAGAGTACTTATTTTTGCGACTAATCCAGCCAGCATTATCTGTGGGATAAGCACGATTGGAACAATGGTCATTACTTTTTCGGCTGTGGCGAGACTAGCAGATAATAAAAGTCCCAAAAATGTAGCTGCGATTGAAAGAAAAGACATCCAAATAAACGATAAAAAAGGGGTATTATACGCTAAAATTTTATCTCCTAAACTGTAATTTATATATAAAATTCCAATAAAAATTGCTGATTGTATAATAGAGAAAAAAGCTAAAACAGATATTTTAGACAATACATATGGAGAGATATCCATATTAAACATGCGCTCTCTTTTAAAAATAGAAAGTTCACTTACAATTTCTCTTGCAGCATTATTTGTTCCAAACCAAATAGCAGACAATGCAGTAATAAATGGTACAGCTGGAGTAATGTTTTCAAAAATGAGACAAATAAGTATTGCAATAATAGGAGCTTGCAGAAGCATTATAATAGAATTAACCTTGTCGTTAGTCTTAATTTTAAAATAGCGCTTACTGAGCCATTTGTATTGTTCAAAAAAGGGTTTATTTAATGATTTAGATTGCGAGTTTTCAGTTTCTGGTATTTCACTAACAGGTCTTGGGTTTTTATATTTTTCTATCCAAGAAGTATCTGATAATAATGAGAATACAGAGACTGCAGTATTCACCCCAAAATAATTTTTATATTTTTTTGTATCTCCAAAATATGCAGGAAATCCTCCTTTAGCTAAAAAGATGACCTCATCCATGTATTCAAGATCAGAAGGTTTATGAGTGACCATTACAATGGTAGTCCCTTTTTGTGAAAGTTTTTTTAAAATATTTAAAATACCTTCTACAGTTTGCGGGTCTAGCGGAGAAGTTGGTTCATCAAGAAATAGAATCAAAGGATCTGATAGTAGTTCTAATGCGATACATACGCGTTTGCGTTGCCCTCCGCTTATAGCAGATGTTAGTTGATTTTTTGTGTCTTTTATATCAAGTTCTTCTAATATCTCATCAATTTTTTTTTCTATTTCAAAATCAGTTATATTGTTTAATCTTAATTTTGCAGTAAAGTACAGTGAGTCTCTGACAGTGAGCTGTGGATGTACTATGTCATCTTGAGGTACATAACCTATTTTGGTTTTTATAAATTCATAATTTGAAGTTAATTCTTGTCCAAATAAGTATACCTCCCCTTCAGTAGCTGGAGACACCCCATTTAACACCTTCATTAGTGTACTTTTTCCACCACCTGATGGTCCCATAATCGCCAGTAATGATTTAGAGGGAACTGATATATCCATTTTTGTTAATGCAATCTTCTCATCTTGGTTTCGTTTTTGATAAACTTTAGTTATTCCTTTGGCACAAATTGCGAGTTCTTCAGATAAATCTTTTGTAACTCCACCCAAAGATAATTGCAGTTTCCCAATAAATATTTTATCAGAATCTACTATAGATTGTGAACTCTTAATCTTACGGCCGTTTACAAAGGTACCATTTGTTGAATTTAAATCTTTTATAGAATAGGTTCTATTAGACAGCTTTTGGATTTCTGCATGCTGTCTGCTTACTGATCTACTATTTAAAACAATATCACAGTCATCAGCTCTTCCAATCACAACTTTAGACTTATTTTTTAGTTTGTCTAAAATGTTGACTTTATCTTCCTCAACTGGCTTACTAGTCAATGCTTCAACGACAATTAATACACCATTTTCAGCTGCCAATTGAATGGTATCTTTAGATTTTACTAGATAGGTTTTTGAAGGTGAGATTTTTGTTCCATTTAAGAAAGTACCATTTGTGCTTCTAAGGTCTTGTAAATGAAGTTGGTTTTTAGTATCGTAAACTAGTTGGGCATGATTACTAGAAATTAATTTGTTATTTAATTTTATGGAGGCCTTATCGCTTGTACCAATAATTACGGCATACTTTTGGTCGTTAGAAAACGCTATTTTTTTAAATAACGAATTATTTTGATATAGACATAGTTTTAAACCCGTACGCATTATTTTATATTAATTTCTTGGCTAATAGGATTATAATCTATTTGTTTTAAAATAGTTAGTGGTACTTGAATCTGATTAAAAACAATTATCACATTCGCTCTAACAAATAAAGAATATGTTTTTTTAAACAGGTTTTTTAAAATTGATCGTCCTAGTTTAGCTGTGTTTAATGTGATATTAGATTCAATATCAATTTCACTTTTTCGGTCTACTTGTATTGGGGTCGCCAAACTTGATTTTCCAATTAAGTTAGTATGTATTTTAGAATCAAAAATTTCAATATCTAATTTTTTAATACTATAATCAACGTCTAAATTATTTTTAAACGTTAACGCTGATATAATGTCAACAGTTGAAGGATTAATGTTTTTTATTTTTATGGACTTAAAATTAACATCAGATTCTTTAAAATTATTTTTTAAAATAGGGTCTATTAAATCGGCTAATATTAATTGATGTTCAATATCAAACTTGTAATTGATTGGAAGTATTGGAACTTTAGCAGACCCTTTTACTCTTAAGTTTAGTGTGTCATTCAAATCAATTGGTTGATCAAATAGTTGAGGCTCAAGTGTAAGCTTTGTTTTGAGGGTAGTTGTATCTCTTTTTTCAATATAAAATTCGTTCAATAATAGAATTTTCCCAATAAATAAACTATCTATAAATATTTCTAGTTTCACATCCTTTGAACTTAACGCAAACCTATTTGGGTTGTAAAGTTTTAGATTTGTAGTAATTGAATAAGAATCGCCACTTGATTCCATGACTACATTATCTAAAGATACTAACTTAGGATCCTTGACTGAAGTACAGGCTGTAATAGCAAATATTACAGAGCTAAATAAAAAATATTTTAGCAATTTCTTTATATCAATTACAGTTTTTGTCATAATTTGAAGCTAAGTGGTTTCTAATACATTTTGATCTGCTTTTGGAGTAGGGGTGAGATCGAAAAAAGTTATCAACGATATCAAATTCATTTTCATTTTGACTCATTCGTTTCCATAAAGTTATAGCATCACAGTTTCTAAAACTTGAAGGGTAAACCAAGTCCATCCCAAATAAATCTGCTTCACTTTCTTGTTTTTGATTAAAACTTTGTGTAATTGCGTTTTCAATTCCCAAAACAATTTCACCAAAAATCCCCCATTCACTAGCTGCTTTTTGTTTTTTCATACCTAAGGTTAAGTGACCTAATTCATTGTGAGCTATTTCATGTGAAATAATTGCTGCTATTTCAGAGTTTGAATTGCAGAAATTATACATTCCTTTAAAGAAAAAAATATGACCTCCAGCAGTCATAGCATTTATCATTGGATCGTCAACAAAATGTATTTTGTAATTAAAACCTCTTGGCTTGGCCAAACGACTTACTAGGTTTTTTGATATGGATTTTAAATTTTGAAATTCTGCACCACTTTCAATAAACTGATATTTCTTTTTGTAAGCCTTTAATATCTGACCACCCGCATCTTGTTCATCATCAACAGAAATATCAATATTATCAAAAAACGAACTCTGAACCTCTCTTGTTATTTCTCCAAAGTTGTAAATCGCATCATTACTTCCAATATCTCCATTAGTAGAAAGGCATGAGAAGTCATAAGTAACAGAAGTGCGTTGTTTTTTTTGTTGTTTTCGCTTATTTAGTTTTTTTGTATCATTTTTTTCAGCATTAGTGACAGTGGAGTTATCAATAATTGCCCGTGATGACAACGATGTGGTGTTTAAAAATAAAAAACTTAACAAAAGAATCATTAGAAATATACCAATGTAAACAGGGATCCTAAAGTTTACAACTAAGTTTGATAACTTTTTTTTCAAGCTTATTTTTTCAGAATATAATTTACTTTTTACTTGTAATAATTCGCTATCGTCTTTTAAAGTTTCATAAACTTTTTCAAGATTGTCATTCGACTTCAAAAATTGAGGCCACTCGACTAGCGAATTTCCAACTCTCAAAACATCCAAAGTTTCTAGTTTTACAGATTCTTCGATTTGAATTCCGTTTACATAGGTGCCGTTATTAGACCCTAAATCTGTGATAAACACATTGTTGTTGTCATCAATAAATACAACTAAATGCTCTCTTGAAACTGTTTTGTCATTTATGACAATATCATTTGTCGGTGCTCTACCTATTTTAATTTGTTGCATGGTTTATTTCTTCTATGCTATTAATAAATGCTTCACAATTTTTAAATCTATTATCAGAGTTTTTAGACGTAGCAGTATCAATAATTTTTTGCAATCGGTTGTCAACATGAGGATAGATATTGATCAATCGTTCTAAAGGTTCATTTTGAATTTTTCGAATAATTTCGTCTTTACTATCTTTTGATGAATAGGGTGTTGTTCCCGTCAGCATTTGATGTAATAATACACCAAGAGCGTATATATCTGTTCGATGGTCTAAAGTTGATTCTAACTGAAGTTGTTCAGGTGCCATATACATTAGACTTCCTACGATCTGATCCATACGGTCCTCTTTACTTCCTTGAGAAATTCCGTAGTCAATAACCTTAATTTTACCGGAATTACTTATTAGTATATTACTTGGTTTGATATCCAAATGTAATACGCCGTTGTAGCCAGGAATTGGAATTTGTTTTTTGTGTGCATATCCAATAGCCGAAGCAATTTCTTTTATGATTGCCACGGCCACTTCAGAGGGAATTGGACCTGTAACCGTTCTAATGTATTCTTCTAATGTCATACCTTCCACATAATCCATAACCAAATGAGCTCCATCCTTTAAAATTAAATCCTTTAATTTTACAATGTTTGGGTGGGATAGCATTAAATAAATATTCGCTTCGATTTTAAAACGCTTCAGCATGGCTGGGTTGTTTTCAAAATGACTCTTAAACAATGATTTTACAGCAACTTGAAATCCAGTATGGGTATCCACAGCTAGATTGACAACACCTGTGCCACCATTTCCAATTTCTCTAACATGTATGTATTTTGTTCCTAAGTCTGGAAACATAAACTTTATTTTTTATTAAACATACCAATTCTTGTTGCCCTCTTCTTTTTATCCTTCTTTTTATTCTTTATATCCTCCTTTTTCTTCTTTTTATCCTCCTCTTTTTCTTTTGTCTTCTTCTTTTTAATAGTATCAACGGATTTATTTTTTGACCCATTAGGGATAATTATTTTACGTTGGGTCTTATTATTTTTTGAGTTATCAACATCGGTTTTTTTAACTTTAAGTTCCGCCTCTTCATTTTCTAATTTTTCTCTTTCTAGTTGTTCTTTTTCTCTTCTTAATCGTTCATTTTCTAATTTTTCTCTTCTTAATCGTTCATTTTCTAATTTTTCTCTTCTTAATCGTTCTTTTTCTTTTCTAACTGTAGAATACATGTTCTTAGGTTCATTTTTTTTAATCTTTTTTTTCTCATTTATTTTAGGTAATTCAACTACACCGTCATTGACAGTCACCATTAAGTAATCTCCAATGTTAATTATTTGGATTTTGTTTCTGTAATCAAAAATTGAAATCGGTTTGTTACTTC
>JAQWYU010000078.1 GCA_029253805.1 Flavobacteriaceae bacterium
GATGGGGTATTATAAATTTCAGTAGCAATATTATTAAGACGACTAAAAGAATTTTGATAAACACTGAAATAGTTCCCTGGATTTAAATTTCTTACATACTGAAAATTAATAAGATCAAGGGAGTTAGTTGTTTTTTCAGATGGAAACCAGTTGTAACTAAGGATTCCATTAAAAGTTTGTTTGTCTAGTCCTATATTAGTTTGCCCGGTGAAACCTGTACTAATACGTGTAGTTGGAGACATGTATTTTGGAATTATTTTTTCTGTTTTAATTGGAAAAAATAAACGAGGTATATTAAGTTTAATATCTGCTCCTAATTCATTAATGTCAAAAAATTTATCTGCAGTTTTTGCTCCGTCTTTGGAAGCCCCTATGGCCCCAAGAATCGATAATTGTAGAGTTTCTGCTCCTTTAAAGATATTTCTTACAAAAATCCCAGACGAAAACGAAAGCCCTACTTTTTGGATGTTACTTTGAGATATATTTACATCAAAACCTAATCCATATTTTTTCTTTGGAATTAAAAAGATGTTAGCTGTCAGAGTTGAGTCTCCTGGGTTTTCGATGTATTCAATATTTGGGTATTTGAAGGACTTAAGTTCATTTAGATATCTATAGGTTCTAGTTCTGTCTAGGTCTCTAAATAGGCTGTTTTTAGCTATCAATATAGCATTTGTTAATGATTTAGGCTTATATTTTAGCTTTTCAAAAGCATATAAATTGTAATCGTCAAAATTAACAGAATCATTAATCTTTTTTGAACGATTTTCAAATGTTGCATCAGTGAAAATATTAACTTTTTGAATTTTGTATGTTTGAAACGGGACCCTTACAATAGAATCATCATTTCGAATAATTCTATTTTGTATTTGTATTGATACATTTACCTTATTTTTATTTTCGATGGTATCATTTTCAAAACGAATATAGTCTTGGCTGAAATGATAAACTCCTAAGTTTCTCAGTTCTGTAGTAAGCCGACTTCGTTCCTCTTTAAAGTTAGATATTAAAAACTGCTCTTCTTTTTTTAAGTGGGATTTAAATTTTATTTTTTTGTACAAAGTATCAATAACTGGAGACTCTATTTTTTCAGAAATATCTCCGATTTTATATGGATTTCCTGTTTGTATTTCAAATGTTAGTTTAGCTTTATTTAAATCTAGAGAATCTACTTTAAAATTAATTTTTCTATCAAACCATCCATTTGAGAAATAATAGCGCTCAAGATTAGTTAATGTTTTATTTATTTTTAATGAATCTATTAAGCTTGGTTTTTCTCCAGCATCCTTTAACCATTGATTAAATCCAATTGATAAATTCTTTAATCTAATAAGCTGTTTTTTGGATAGTTTTGAAATTAATTTTCTCTCTCTATTAGGTTTTTTTTTAAGCCATATTTCAAAAAGGGAGTCTTTGTTAGGTTTGGCTAGATTATATACATGAAGTTGAATAGGAATTCCAAATAGTTGAGTATTTTTTTTCTGAAATGAGAGTTTGTTTAGTTCTTGTGATTTTCTTTTTTTACCATTTATATAGAAGCTACTTTCGGTTAATAAATAATCTGTTGGCTTAACTCGTTTGACTACATTACATGCAGTAAAAAAAGTTATCAGTATGAATACGGCTATTATTTTTATCAGAGTTTCTTTCAACAATCAATAAATAAAATTTAGCTTTACTGTTAAAACTAATAATAACCAAAAGTACATTTTTTAGATGTTAACTAAAAACCAAATAAAGTTAATCCATAGTCTTAAACAAAAAAAATATAGAATATCACACAAGATGTTTGTAGTTGAAGGAGTTAAAGTGGTTGGGGAGTTTTTGAATTCAAAATATGAACTACTAGAAATCTTCTCATATGATAAAATATACAAAAAGTATGATTCAAATTTTACAGAAGTTAGTTCTAAAGAATTATCTAAAATAAGTAATTTTACAACTGCTAATAAAGTGTTAGCAATCTTTAAAATACCATCTTCTTTGCCAGTTGATTGGACTGGTCTTGTATTGGTTCTAGATTCTATAAACGACCCAGGGAATTTAGGAGCTATTATTCGTCTTTGTGATTGGTTTGGAATTGATGATTTAGTTTGTAACGAGACTACGGTAGATTGTTATAATTCCAAGGTGGTACAATCCAGTATGGGATCTCACACTCGTGTGAATATCAGTTATTTAAAGTTAGAATCGGTTTTGGCCGGGTTTAAACCCTGTTATGGTGCTTTTATGGAAGGTAACTCAGTATATGAACAAAATCTACCAGAAAAAGGTGTAATTATTCTTGGGAATGAAGCTAATGGTATTTCTAAGGAAATTAAAGCTTTAGTCGATACTCGTTTATCTATCCCTAGATTTGGGGTTAATAAAAAAACAGAAAGCTTAAATGTTGCAAATGCAGCAGCGATTATTTTAAGTGAATTTAAAAGAAGCTCTACTGAAAAGTGAAATTAATAAACAAGCCTCTTGTTTCCATTTGTGTGATATTTTTGGTCCAGCGACTATTCGGATCAATATCATTAACTAATTCATTTTGAATTGAAAAAACTCCTCTAAGAGAAGGAGTGAATTTAAACCACGTCAAGTATAGGTCAATTCCAATACCTAGTTCGTAGTATAAGTTATTTTTAGTAACTCTAAATGTATTACTACTATTATCTTCAGGATTGTCTTCTTGGCTAGATAAGTTTAAAGCAGTTGAAAAACCACCAATTATAAACGGTTTAAAATTATTGATTCTTTTTGTTGAAAGTTTTATTAATAGTGGAATATGTACAAAAGTTGACTGTATCTCTCTGGTTAAATCTTTATCTTGAAATGAGATTCCATTAAAATAAGAATTACTGTAACTCAGTTCTCTTTTTGAAATTACTAGCCCTGGCTCAAGTCGTATGTCAATGTAGTCATTTACTCTAAAATTCCCCACTAAACCAACATTTAGTCCAACAGATTTGAGTACTTGGATGTCCTTAACATTTGAAACATAATCTATATTATAATCATAAACGTTAAACCCTAAATAATAAGCGTATGACAACATTGGCTTATCAAAGTTTTCGTTGTTTAAAACACGTTCATTAGAAAAAAGTTGAGCCATAGCCACATGTCCATATATAAAAACAATTAACGTTGACAATAATTTCTTCATGCTTGTTATTTAGTGGCTTTGTAAATTGTGGAAACTCCAAAAGTTTGAGGTAGTGCCTCAGTATTAATAAACCCAATATCTTTTAAAATATTGTTGAAGGCTTTTCCATAAGGAAATTTTGAGGCAGATTCGCTGAGATAGCTGTACGCAGATTTGTCTTTCGAAAACAATCTACCTATGAGTGGAAGTATAGCTTTAGTGTAAACATAATAACCTTGTTTAAAAGGGAATTTTACAGGGACAGAAGTTTCTAATACAACGAAGATTCCATTTGGTTTTAAAACTCTATAAATTTCAGCTAATCCTAAGTCTAAGTTTTCAAAAT
>JAQWYU010000079.1 GCA_029253805.1 Flavobacteriaceae bacterium
GACCGAAGTTGATGATTCTGCTAAAATTGGTGAGAAGTTTTCTGTTTGCGCAGCTCCAGTATTTTCAACCAGACCATATGAATTATTAGAAACTCCTACTATTTTTACGGGAGTCGATATTTCAGTGTAACAAAATGCTTTGTTTGTAAATGCAGTTCTTTTTACAGTAAAAGGACTTAGATTTTTAGGAGTTTCTACAACATTGGGTACATAACCAGCGTTGAGTCCAATTGCCAATATGGGTGCTATATATTTGCTATCAGCACTGGAGCTAAGTACAATTATAGCTGTGTTTTCTTTTTCAGCAGCTTGTTTTATTGCATCTGCATACACAAAAGCATTAAACTCGTCAACAGACTCAATGTTTAAGACTTTATCAACTCCATAGTGCCCTAATTTTGAAGTATCACTTACGTTAAATGTTATGGCTGTCAATGAGGTACCCATGCTGTCAGCAATGGCCTTTCCATATGATGCAGCTTCAAAAGCAGCTTTTTTTAAAATTCCTTTATCAGACTCTGTATATACTAAAACGGACATTTTTCTTTTTTTAATTATTTATATAACTTTAGCTTCGTTGTGTAGAAGATTTATTAGCTCATCAATGTTATCAGCTTCTACTAATTTTACATCACCTCTTGATGCTGGTTTTTCAAATGAGACTGATTTAGTAGCTGAGCTGTTAGGTTCAGGATCAATAACTGTTAGTGGTTTTTTTCGTGCCATCATGATCCCCCTCATGTTAGGGATTCTTAAGTCACTTTCTTCAACAAGTCCTTTTTGTCCGCCAATCACAAGCGGTAAAAGTGTTGAAAGTGTTTCCTTTCCCCCGTCAATTTCACGTGTAGCTGTGGCATTTGTTCCTTCAATCTCTAATCTAATACAATTGGTGACAAAATTTGCATTCAGCATTGCTGCCAACATGCCCGGAACCATTCCACCATTGTAGTCAATAGACTCGCGACCTGCGATAACTAGGTCATAACTCCCTTTTTTAGCAACATCGGCCAAATGTTTCGCCACTGACAGGCCATCTGGAGTACTAGCATTGACTCTAATTGCTGCATCTGCCCCAATTGCAAGAGCTTTTCTGAGTGTGGTTTCTGTCTCGGAACCTCCAACGCTAATAACATCTATGCTTGCGTTTTGTTTTTCTTTAAACCACATGGCACGAGTTAAGCCAAATTCATCATTTGGATTTATAACATATTGCACTCCGTTAGAATCAAACTTGGTGTCTCCTTCAGAGAAATTAATTTTAGAAGTCGTGTCAGGGACGTGACTAATACATACTAGTATTTTCATATTTAAAAATTTTTATTCTAATAAAACTAGATGCCAAAAGTAAATAAAAAACATCACACTTCCTATGCATGCATAGTAAATTTTAGTTAAATGTTTTAATTATAATTGAGTATTATTCTTATTTTTGTTCCTCATAAAATTTAGTTAATGAAAACAATTCAATTTAGAGAAGCAATTTGCGAAGCCATGAGCGAAGAAATGCGTCGTGATGATAGTATTTATTTAATGGGAGAAGAAGTAGCTGAATACAATGGTGCTTACAAAGCTTCAAAAGGAATGTTAGATGAATTTGGCGCAAAAAGAGTCATAGACACGCCTATAGCTGAGTTAGGATTTTCAGGGATTGCAGTTGGCTCAACCATGACAGGTAATCGTCCTATAGTTGAATTTATGACTTTTAACTTTTCTCTAGTTGGGATTGACCAAATTATTAATAATGCCGCCAAAATAAGACAAATGTCCGGTGGACAATTTAAATGCCCAATTGTGTTTAGAGGACCTACTGGATCAGCAGGACAACTAGGGGCTACGCATTCTCAAGCTTTTGAAAACTGGTTTGCTAACTGTCCCGGACTCAAGGTAGTGGTGCCGTCTAATCCATATGATGCTAAAGGTCTTTTAAAAGCAGCAATTCGAGATGACGATCCTGTAATTTTTATGGAAAGTGAGCAGATGTATGGAGATAAAGGAGAAGTTCCGGAAGGAGAATATATTTTACCTATTGGAGTTGCGGATATTAAAAGACAAGGTTCTGATGTGACTGTCGTATCCTTTGGGAAAATAATTAAAGAAGCTTACCTTGCTGCAGATGTATTAGAAAAGGAAGGAATCTCTTGTGAGGTTATCGACTTAAGAACCGTTCGTCCATTAGATATAAATACAGTTTTAGAGTCTGTTAAAAAAACAAATCGTTTGGTGATTTTAGAAGAAGCTTGGCCGTTTGGGAATGTATCTACAGAAATAACATATCAAGTTCAAGAGAAAGTCTTCGATTATCTTGATGCTCCAATTGTAAAAATAAATACAGCTGATACTCCTGCGCCATACTCTCCAGTTCTTTTAAAAGAGTGGTTGCCAAACAGTGATGATGTTGTCAAGGCTGTAAAAAAAGTAATGTACAAATAGAATTTTAACTTCAATATAGGTTTTATTTAATTTTAGTTTTTCTCCCCCTATATTAGGCGGTCCTAATTATATCAAATTAGTTTTTTTAGTTTCTGATCATTTTACTACATTTGTGCCCGTTAAATAAATAAAATTTATACTATGGAATCATTGATGATTTGGATGCCAGTTGCAATGGCAGTTTTAGGATTGGCTTACATGCTACTAAAAAAGTCTTGGGTAATGAAACAAGATGCAGGGGATGGAAAAATGAAAGAAATTTCAGAGCACATCTATGAGGGAGCTCTTGCTTTTTTAGGCGCAGAATACCGTTTACTAGCAGTTTTTGTGGCTGCAGCAAGTGTTATCTTGGCTGGTGTAGCATACATTGTTCCTTCAACAGAATATCTTATTATAGTAGCATTTATAGTTGGTGCTGTGTTTTCTGCTTTCGCTGGAAATATGGGAATGAAAATTGCAACCAAAACAAATGTTAGAACGACTCAAGCGGCAAAAACAAGTCTGCCGAATGCCTTAAAAGTATCTTTTGGTGGCGGTACGGTCATGGGTCTTGGAGTTGCTGGTTTGGCTGTTTTAGGTCTTACATTATTCTTTATTTTATTTTTTAACACTTACATGGGTGGTGTTTGGACAAACACTGCTGATATGACTCGTGTTTTAGAAACTCTTGCCGGGTTTTCTCTGGGAGCTGAGTCTATAGCATTATTTGCAAGAGTTGGTGGTGGAATTTATACCAAAGCGGCCGATGTAGGTGCTGATTTAGCTGGAAAAGTACAAGCTGATATTCCTGAAGATGATCCTAGAAATCCAGCTACAATTGCTGATAATGTTGGAGATAATGTAGGAGATGTCGCTGGAATGGGGGCAGATTTATTTGGATCATACGTAGCGACAGTGCTAGCGGCTATGGTTCTAGGTAACTATGTGATTGAAGATATGGGTGGTTCAATTATTGGTGACGCTTTTGGCGGCATCGGACCAATTTTATTGCCAATGTCTATTGCTGGAGTTGGAATTATTATTTCTCTAATAGGAACGCTTTTGGTTAAGATCTCATCTAACGATGCAAAAGAGGCCCAAGTTCAAAAAGCTCTAAATATTGGAAACTGGGCTTCAATAGCTATGGTTGCTGCTGCGTGTTTTGGCCTAGTAACTTGGATGTTGCCAGGAACAATGCAAATGAATTTCTTTGGAGAAGGTTTACAAGAAATCTCATCCATGCGAGTGTTTTATGCTTGTTTAGTGGGTCTAATTGTCGGAGCTGGAATTTCAGCTTTCACTGAATATTACACAGGGCTTGGTTCAAAACCAATCCTCAAAATTGTTCAACAATCAAGTACAGGGGCAGGAACTAATATTATTGCTGGACTAGCAACTGGAATGATCTCTACATTTTCTTCAATAATTTTATTTGCAGCTGCGATATGGGCATCATATGCCCTTGCTGGTTTTTACGGGGTTGCATTAGCAGCTTCAGCTATGATGGCTACAACAGCAATGCAATTAGCAATCGATGCTTTTGGGCCAATTGCTGATAATGCTGGTGGAATTGCCGAAATGAGTGAGCAAGATCCCATAGTTAGAGAGAGAACAGATATTCTTGATGCTGTTGGTAATACAACTGCTGCAACTGGAAAAGGGTTTGCAATTGCTTCTGCTGCATTAACATCATTAGCTTTATTTGCTGCTTATGTCACTTTTACAGGAATTGATGGCATCAATATATTCAAAGCGCCAGTATTAGCAATGTTGTTTGTTGGGGGTATGGTTCCAGTTGTATTTTCTGCTCTGGCGATGAACGCAGTAGGAAAAGCAGCCATGGAAATGGTACAAGAAGTGAGAAGACAGTTCCGCGAAATTCCTGGAATTATGGAGGGAACTGGAACACCAGAATACGCCAAATGTGTTGACATTTCTACCAAAGCAGCGCTTAGAGAGATGATTCTGCCTGGATTAATTACCATCATCACTCCTATATTCATAGGACTTCTCTTTGGTGCAGAACCTTTAGGAGGCTATATGGCTGGTGTTTGTGTGAGTGGTGTTATGTGGGCTATTTTCCAAAACAA
>JAQWYU010000080.1 GCA_029253805.1 Flavobacteriaceae bacterium
CTACACGATTCCTAAACAAAAAATTATAATTGGTAAAAAAGCCTTTTACACCGACTCGCTTAAGGTTTGGGTAAATCCAGTTATTGTAGACACAACCAAACAAAAATTATTTGATATAAAGCCGATCAAGGATGTTCCAAAATCGCGATCAAAAATTTGGACTTATCTAGCTTTTTTTCTACTAACACTAATGGCTATTGCGGGTCTAATATTTTTGTTTATTTGGCGTAAAAAGCCGCTAACAGATGCTGAAAAAACTGCTGCACTTCCGCCATACGAACGCGCTAGACTTGCTCTTGAAAAGCTAAATGAAGATCACTATTTTCAAAATCAAAATATCAAAATGTTCTACTCGAACCTAACCCTTATACTTAGGCAATATCTTGACGAAAAAGTTTATGACCAATCACTAGAGAGCACTACAGATGAACTTGTCTTTCGTTTAAAAACTCTCCAAGCAGCAAATCAAATTAATCTAAGTGAAAACACTCTTCGAAATATTGAAACAATATTAAAGCGTGCCGACTTAGTTAAGTTTGCCAAGTCCAAACCTGATTTTGAGCTAGCAAAACTAGACAAAAACACTATTGGGCTTGAAATCAAACAAGTCAAAGAAGGGTTGCCTGAGCCTACGGAACAAGAATTATTACAAGACTTAGCGTACAGAAAGGCTCTTGAAGATAAACAAAGAAGAAAAAAACAGAAACAGATTGTCACGATTGTTCTTGGGGTTTTTATGTTAGCGGTTGTCGTTCTTGTTATGAAATTTGGGCTTACAAACGTTAAAGATACCGTTCTCAGGAATCCAAGTAAACTGTTATTAGAAAAAACACATTGGGTTAATAGTGAATATGGAGCGCCAGGAATCATGCTATCAACCCCAAATGTTTTAGAACGTCAAAGTATTGAACCTACTGAAGGCTTGAAAGACAGCATTCAGTTCGCTAGCTTTGCGTATGCTGGAAATGATACCCCTTTAGACATATTTGTAACAAGTTCTAAATATGCTTTACAAACAAATCAAGACAACAATAAAAAAAAGGTACCAATTGATGTTTTAAAGTCCGCTGAAATGATTCTAGACCGGTTTGAAAAAGAAGGTGCAAAAAATATTATTTCAAGAAATGAGCAGTTTATAACTCCAAACGGGCAAGAAGGTATTAAAACTTTTGGAACTGCAGATTTTGTTATTGATAATGTGCTTTCCAAAGGGTCGTATGTTGTTTTAGGCTTTTCCACCCCTAATTTATTACAACAGGTTGTTTTAATTTGGAATGATGATGATGTATATGCCGATCAGATAATAGAACGTATCTTAAACTCTGTCGAGCTTATTACACTAACAGAAGAACAAAAATAATGTTTAAACAAGTTGATTTTACTCAAACAGAATTTTTATGGCTACTCGTGCTAGTTCCATTGTTGGTGTGTTGGTATGTCTTAAAAAACAAAAAACAAACAGCACAGCTAAAAATTTCTAACACAAAAGGCCTCCAAAATAAATCAGTCTGGACAACAGTTAAACATTTTCTGTTTATCCTCCGATTAATCGCCATAATCCTTGTTGTTTTTGCTCTGGCGCGCCCGCAAACTGTAAATGTTTCTTCAAAAACAAAAACAACTAAGGGGATTGACATTGTTATGGCTATTGATGTTTCTGCGAGTATGCTAGCAAAAGACTTAAAACCAAACCGTCTTGAGGCATTAAAAAGTGTCGCTGCGGAATTCATCAAAGGGCGTCCTAACGATAGAATTGGCCTCGTAGAATACGCGGGAGAAAGCTACACTAAAACGCCGGTCACTAGTGATAAAAGTATTGTGCTACAGTCCTTGAAAGACATAAAATACAACTCGATTATTACCGGTGGAACGGCTATAGGTATGGGGCTGGCAACAGCTGTTAACAGAATAAAAGATAGTAAGGTAAAGAGTAAAATAATTATACTACTTACCGATGGGGTCAACAACGCAGGGTTTATAGATCCGCAAACCGCTAGTGAGCTTGCTTTAGAGTATGGAATCAAAACATACACCATTGGACTTGGCACAAACGGAACAGCTTTATCTCCTGTGGCACTCAAAAATGGTGTGTTTCAATATGGACGAATCAAAGTCGAAATAGATGAAAAGCTATTAAAAGAAATTGCCAATGTAACTGGGGGTAAATATTTTAGAGCTACTAATAATCGCAAACTGAAAGAAATCTATAAAGAAATTGACGCGCTCGAAAAAACAGAGGTAGAGGAGTTCAAGTTTTATAATTACGATGAAAAGTTTAGACCTTTAGTCTTGCTAGCCTTAGGATTGTTGCTTTTTGAGTTCTTGGTTAGATTCACATTGTTTAGAAGTTTTATTTGATGTATCAATTAGAAGAAAAAATATGGTTTTGGGCTTTCATTATCATCCCAGTGATGTTAATCGTTTTTTTGTGGAATTTTTTATGGAAAAAAAGAACTCAAAGCTCCTTTGGAAGTGCCATTGTTCTAAAAAGATTGAGCCCTAATCTGTCCTTTTTTAAATCAGCACTTAAGCTTATCGTTCTCTGCCTGGCGGTTAGCTTCTTTGTGATTGGGTTAATAAATCCGAAGATTGGCACAAAGCTTGAAACCATAAAAAGAGAAGGAGTTGATATTGTTTTTGCTATTGATGTTTCTAAGAGCATGCTGGCTGAGGATGTAGCTCCAAATCGTTTGGAGAAATCTAAACAACTTGTGACACAAATAATTAATAATTTAGCAAGTGATCGTGTCGGAATTATTGCCTATGCCGGAAAAGCATTTCCACAGCTGCCAATAACAACCGACTATGCTTCAGCCAAAATGTTTCTGCGAAGCATGAACACAGACATGCTGTCCTCGCAAGGAACGGCAATAGATGATGCGATTCAATTGTCACGAAGCTATTTTGATGATGAAGACCAAACAAATAGAGTTTTAATTATACTTTCTGATGGAGAGGATCATAATGATTTAAGTGTTGACATTGCAGGTGCTGCTTATGAAGAAGGAATAAAAATTTACACTATTGGTGTTGGAAGTGAAAAAGGAGGGCCAATCCCTCTAAAGAAAAATGGTGTGATCGTGAGCTATAAAAAAGATCAAAACAGCGAGACGGTTATTACAAGGTTGAATGAGAAAACATTGAAATCAATTGCAAACGAAGCAAAAGGAAGCTACATTAATGGAAATCAAACAGCTGATGTCGTTGATCAAATAAAAGCTGTTTTGAACACTATGGACAAAAAAGAATTTGAAGCAAAACAATTTGCAGAATATAAAGATCAATTTCAGTGGTTTCTAGGAATTGGTTTGTTTTTCCTGATTTTAGATATTTTATTGTTAGAACGAAAAACTGCTTGGTTAAAGCGCCTTAACTTATTTAACGAGAATTTATGAGTATTATAAAAAATTTAATATTGTTTTTTAACGCTCCACATGAGCAAGAACTTAGGCTTAACAATGTACGTCTAATCTTTTTTCTTCTAGTAACCTTTTGCGGAAATGCTCAGGACGAAGCTCAACTCTCTATGTCAAATAAGTATATTTTTGAGGGAAATTCAATCGTCAAAGATAATTTTATAGAAGCAGAAAAAAAATACCGTTTAGGCGTGTCTGCAAAGCAAAACAATACTGTCGGATCATATAATCTTGGAAATGCGTATTACAACTCTAAGCTTTACGACGAAGCAATGCTCAGACTCCTAGAAGCAGTTAAAAACAGCGACTCGAAATTGGAAAAGCACAGCGCATATCACAACATTGGAAATACGCTTATGCAACAAAAACGCTGTAAGGAGGCGGTGTCAGCATATAAAAATGCACTAAGAAACAACCCTGCAGACAATGAGACTCGCTATAATTTGGCGCTCGCACAAGAATGCGCAAAAGAGCAAGGAAACAGCGATAGTGAAAATGATGAAAAGGATAAGGGTAAAGATAATGAAGACAAAGAAAACAGCGACGAAAAGAAAGAGAACGAAAATAAAAATAAAGATAAAGAAGGAGATAACGAAGACAAAAAAGAAGGAAACGACAAAGAAGATGAAGATGGAAAGCCAAAGGACGACAATGGAAACCAAAAAAACAAAGATCCAAACAATGACAAAGGGCAGCCAAAACCTCGACCTGGTAAGATGTCTGCTCAGCAGGTAAAGAACCTTCTTGAGGCAATGAATAACGAAGAAAAAAAGGTTCAAGAAAAAATGAACGCCTCCAAAACAAAAGGTATTAAGGTTCAAAGCGAAAAAGACTGGTAAAATGAAAATAAAGGTGCTTATATTTACGTTTTTTCTCTCGGGTCTTCTTTTTGGACAAGTCTCCTTTAATGCTAAGATTAGCAAGAAGCAACTTGGTATTAATGAACGCCTTAGAATTGACTTCACAATGAATAAAGATGGAGATGAATTTGAGCCTCCTGAATTTAAAGACTTTAATGTAGTTGGTGGACCTAGTCAGTCAATAAATAATTCTTGGGTTAACGGAGTTCGGTCGTTTTCAAAAACCTACAGTTATTTTTTAGCTCCTAAGAAAAGAGGGCGATTTACCATAGGACAAGCTACTATCGAAATTGATGGAGAGGTTTATAAAACACTTCCTGTAAAAATAACTGTTAGTACGGCTATAGAAAAGCCCAAAGACCCTAATGACCCAAATTACATTGCTTCTAAAAAAATACATTTAGTTGCTGAAGTTTCAAATTCAAAGCCGTATTTAAATGAAGCGATAACAGTAGTCTATAAATTATATATTTCTCAGGATGTTGGGGTTCGTAGCTCCAGAGAAATAGATAAGCCACGCTACAGTGATTTTTGGAGTCAAAACATTGATGTTGAAGGCTTGGGAGTGAAACAAGGAAGCTACAAAGGAGAAAGCTACCTTTATGTAGTCCTTAAAAAAACGGTTCTTTATCCGCAAAAAACCGGCAAATTAAAAATCGAGCCGTTGTCCCTTGATGTTACTGTTGAGGTTCCGTCAAACAGAAGAGACGTATTTGGCCGGTCTTATATGAATACAGTGAACAGAAAGGTTTCTGCCGGCAGTAGGACTATTAATGTAAAATCTCTTCCTGAAAAAGGCAAGCCTGAAGGTTTTTCTGGAGCTGTTGGGTCTTTTGATTTTAAACTATCATCGAATAAAAAAGAGTTAAAAACCTCAGAGGCTTTCGAGGTTAACTTAGAGGTTTCTGGAAATGGAAATTTAAAGCTTTTTAAGCTTCCGGCATTAGTGCTTCCAAGTGCACTAGAGGTTTATGAGCCCGAACATAACGAAAAAGTAAGAACGCTTATGTCCGGAATGAAAGGGCGGGTAGCGGACTCCTATACAGTCGTACCAAACGAACCAGGAAATTACCCAATCCCTAGCGTTTCTTTTTCATATTTTGACCTTAAATCAAAGAGCTACAAAACACTAATTTCCGAGCGGTTAATTATCGCTGTTGATGCTGGAGCAGAACAAAGAAATAAGCCCAAAGGCAATAAGTTAAACAAAGAGAATAAAAACACTAACGCTGCTGATGTGAAACAATTTCAACCTTTTAGGACAACTGCCAGCTTTAAGCCTATTAACTCCAAGCTGTTCTTTAGATCTTTGAGTTTTTGGGTGTTGATCCTAGGTCCTTTCGTGTTGATCCCGATCATTATATTTTTTATAAGAAGTCGAAATGAAAAAAAGTTAGATGTTGCTGGAAACAAGATTAGAAAAACAAAGAAATTAGCACGTAAATATCTTGGTGAGGCTAAAAATTCTCTAGGACAAAAAGATCAGTTTTACATTGCCTTGGAGCGTGCTTTACACAATTATTTAAAATCAAAACTAAATATTGAGACTGGTGATTTTAATAAAGATAAAGTCCGTGAATTACTAAATAAAAAAAATGTAGGTCTTGCGGATTTAGAGAGTTTTGTTTCAGTTTTAACTGCTTGTGAAATTGCAAGGTATACTCCATTATCCAGTGTAGACATGAAAAATGACTTTGAAAGAGCTGCACAAATAATTACAAAATTAGACAAACAAATAAAGTGAAACAATGAAGTATTTTCTTATTTTTTTGACAATTAGTTTTATTGGGGGGGCTCAAGTGAGTGAGTCCTTTGAGAGAGGGAATCAGTTTTACAACACTGGAAGTTATGAAAAGGCAATTTCAGAGTATAAGTCGATCTTATCAGAAAAGCTGCACTCGGCGTCATTATATTACAACCTTGCAAATTGCTATTATAAATTAAATGAAGTCGCGTTGAGCGTATATTATTATGAGAAAGCGCTTTTGCTTGATCCCGCCAGCAAAGACATTAAAATTAATCTTGGTTTTGCTCAAAAAATGACTATTGACTCAATTGAAAGAATCCCTCAAAGTGGTTTTTCAATGTGGTTTAGTAAAATATTAAATAGCTTGAGCGTTGACGGCTGGGCTACCAGGTGCGTGGGTTTAACCTTTTTATTCGTATTTCTCTTTTTATGTTATTTATTGTCTTATTCTGAATCTAAAAAAAGAGTTTTTTTTATTTCGAGTAGCCTTGTGTTAGCTCTTCTTGTAGGCTCAATTTTGTTATTATTTAATAAAGATCGTCTTAACCGGTCGGTAAGTTCTGCTATTATCTTTGTAAAAAAAATCGATGCTAAATTAGAGCCGAGCCAAGAAGCTGAAACAGTTTTTGCCTTACATGAAGGTACTAAAGTCTTGGTGATTGAACGTTATGGGTCCGAGTGGTCAAAAGTAAAGTTACAAAATGGTGAAACAGGGTGGATTTTAAATTCTAAGCTCAAAGAGCTTTAGTGTTAAGTTTTATCCTATCTTTACATATGAGCTATTACAAAGCGCGCGTTTCACGGTTTATTTCCTTAACCCTTTCTGTTTGTTTTTTATTTGCTTTGGTAGCGCCAACTTTTACACTTTTGGCACCTGAGAATGATGAGCTAAGCGTTATTTTAATAATTGAAAAAGAAACTCAAAACAAAGATTTAGAAGAAGTTAATGACTTCTCTGAGCTTGACTTTGACGTAAATGTATCTTATGAAATAGTTTTCTTGAAGGATACCTCTTCGAAAATACACTGGTTTTTCAATTACAACATTAAGGCTAACGACTTAAAAAACACCTCTCCTCCTCCTGACTTTTCTTAACGTTTTTTAATATTAAGTATCATGGCTTTTTAGCCGTGTAAATTCTAAATAAAAACCTTATTAAATGAAACAGTTTTTTTCAAACCTTAAAGGAGATGCCTTCGGGGGTATAACAGCCGGTGTTGTGGCGCTTCCGTTAGCTTTAGCCTTTGGCGTGTCGTCAGGTCTTGGTCCTAGTGCAGGACTATATGGCGCTATCTTTATAAGTTTTTTTGCTGCTCTTTTCGGAGGAACTAATACGCAAATTTCTGGTCCTACGGCTCCAATGACAGCCGTGAGCATGGTCTTGGTTTCTGGGATTGTCGCCGCGAATAATGGCGATATTGGTATTGCGCTTCCAGCTATACTTACCGTTTTCTTAATTGCTGGTTTGTTTCAAATTGGGCTTGGCTTAGTGGGGCTAGGAAAGTATATTAAATATATTCCATACCCTGTAGTTTCTGGTTTTATGACCGCTATTGGAGTGATTATTTTGTTAACTCAAATTTTACCTTCTTTAGGTTATAATCCTAAAGAAGATCTAGATTATGTGAATACGTTTAAGGCTCAAGCGAAAGAGTTGGTCCTTCGAAATATTTTAAACAATGAGGCTGGAGATGGTGTTTTGGTTTTAAAAGATTTTAAAAGTACCATTGAAAAAGCACCTTTGATTTCCCCTGAAAAGATCTTTAACGAATCTAAAACTTTGGCTTCTAAAGAAGCGTCTGGTACAGTAGGTGCATTAAAATTACTACCAAGGGCCATTAAAAACATCAATTGGTTAGAGTTGTTACTGACAGTAGGAACAATTCTGATTATTTACGGCTTTAAGCGTATTACGTCAATAATACCTAGTACACTAGTTGCTTTGATTGTAATGACTGGGTGTGCAATTATATTTAATCTCGACTATATTCCAATCGAAGAAATCCCTAGTGGTTTACCAATGCCTCAGCTTGCTATTTTTGCTCAGTTTAAGCTTGCGGCCATTACCCCATATATTTTTACGGGCTTTACGCTTGCGTTGCTTGGTGCTATTGATTCATTGCTTACGAGTGTTGTCGCTGACAACATGACTAAAACAAAGCATAATCCCAATAAAGAACTTATTGGTCAAGGAGTTGGAAACAGTATCGCTTCTGTTTTTGGTGGTATCCCTGGTGCTGGGGCAACAATACGAACTGTTGTAAACATAAACTCTGGAGGTAAAACTAAGCTTTCGGGAATGATTGCTGGTGTTATGTTGCTTTTTGTTTTATTGGTTCTTGGCCCAATTGCTTCCAAGATCCCTAGTGCGGTTCTGTCCGGAATACTAATAACTGTTGGAATTGGCGTTATGGACTACAAGGGTTTAAAGGCAATTCCTGCGCTTCCAAAAGATCTTGCTTTTGGACCATTAAAATTAAGTTCAGAAGTTTTAATAATGTTGATTGTTTTGTTTTTATCAACGTTCTGGGACTTAATCTTTGCTGTTGGAATTGGGTTAATTATTTCGTGTTTAATGTTTATGAAAAAAATTGGAGACTTAACCGCCAAAGATTCTGGTGTTTCTGTCTTAAAAGAACAAGCTTGGCCTGATGAAAAGAACTTACCAAGCGCCTTAAAAGAGACTGTTTTTATTAAACACGTTAATGGACCGTTATTTTTTGGATCTACTTCAGACTTTTTGCAACTGTATAAACAAATTCCTGATTCTGCTACCACGGTTATTTTTAGGCTAGGAAAGATGCCGTACTTGGATCAATCAGGGCTATATGCAATTGAAGATATGATTCAAGACTTACAAACTAAGGGTGTTGAGGTTTTATTTGTTAATGTATTGCGGCAGCCTCGTTACATGATGGAAAGAATTGATATTATTCCGGGGTTTGTTCCAGAAAAACAGATTTACATTAATTTTAAATCTTGTGTAAATGGGTTAATTAAACAGCATGCTAAATAGTCTAGAAGCTAAGGCTGGTTGGTGTGTCAACTTGATTTGCAGTTTTTACAAGTTTTGGCAGAACCCTTGGCGCTAACGACTTCACCGGATTAAAAAATAGCGACGATTTTATCTCGTCGTCTGACACAAGTGGTATTGTTTGATTTAAGGCGTTGAATATTAATAAAAAAACACTTATTATAAATGCAATTTTAACCCCTCCAAAAAGAGCCCCTAGAAGCTTATTTATAACCCCTAAAGCAGCAAAATCTGCCAGTTTAGTGAGTGCTT
>JAQWYU010000081.1 GCA_029253805.1 Flavobacteriaceae bacterium
GTACCCATATAAGCTGCATCTGCCCCCATTTGCATAGCTGAAGCAATATCACGACCATTACTAATACAGCCAGAAAGAATTACGGTTTTTTTGAAAAAACTTTTAATTTCAGTAACCAAAGGCATTGGATTTATGGTGCCACCATGTCCTCCCGCACCCGCAGCTACAACAATTAGTCCATCGACTCCTGCTTGTGAAGCTTTTTCAGCATGTCTTCTTTTAATGACATCGTGAAAAACCAAACCTCCATAACTATGCACTGCTTCTACTAGTTGAGGGACAGCTCCTAATGAAGTGATGATGATTGGGACTTTGTGTTTGACACATAGCATCAAATCTGCTTGAACTCGCGGGTTAGATTGATGAACAATTAAATTAACTCCATATGGAGCCGGTTTAGTACCTGTTTCTTTTTCAAAATTTTCAAGTTCTGTCTTAATTTCAACAAGCCATTGCTCAAAGCCTTCACTTGTACGTTGATTTAGGGCAGGAAATGTACCCACTATTCCATTTTTACAACATTCAATCACAAGTTTAGGACCTGAAATTAAAAACATCGGAGCTGCGATTGCAGGGATTGATAATTCATTTATAAATGATGCTTTACTCATAACGATTGTATATTAGTTAAAAAATTTGGTTGAGATTTCTAAAACTTGTAATGATGATACTAGAAATATCTCTTCTTGTTAATCTATAATAATGTAATAGTTGTAAATTAAATCAACAATAAATCTTTAAAATCTATTAGATAAAAATAACAATATTAATCGTTAATTTTTAAAATTAATTTACCAATTTTATGACCAGAAAAGAGTCTTAAAAATGTTTTATTAAAGTTCTCTATTCCCTCATACGTATCTATCTTACTTTTAATTAAGCCAGCTTTTGTCCATTTCATATAATCTGCAATTGCACTTGGGTAATACTGTTTATAGTCAAAAACAACCATACCTTTCATAGAAGCACGATTAACTAACAGTGACAAGTAGTTGCTTGGTCCTTTTGGTTTCGTAGTTGTGTTATATTGAGAAATAGCACCACAAATAACTATTCTGGCATTCATTCTTAATTTGGTTAGAGCACCATCCAAAATAACTCCTCCGACGTTATCAAAAAAGATATCTATTCCATTTGGACAATGGGTTTTTAGCCCAGAGTATATATTATCATTTTTGTAATCAATAGCTGCATCAAAACCAAGTTCATTGATTAAGTAATTACATTTGATTTTACCACCTGCAATCCCAACCACTTTACAGCCTTTAATTTTAGCAATTTGACCAACTAAACTACCAACAGCTCCAGCAGCACCCGAAACAAGAACAATATCTCCTTCTTTAAGTTCAGCCACTTTCAAAATTCCAAAATATGCGGTCATACCAGGCATTCCCATGATCCCTAGATATGACTTTAAAGCCGCTTTTGTTGGATCAATTATATGAAACCCGTCTCCATCAGTAACTGTGTATTGCTGTACACCTCCCCAGCCACAAACGAAATCACCTACTTTAAATTTTGATTGTAAATTTGTTTTAATGACTTCGCCTACTGTACCCGCGCGCATAACGTCTCCCACATCAACTGGATCAATATATGATTTGCCTTCACGGATCCATCCTCGCATGGCGGGATCTAATGAAATATAGTGATTTTTGACAAGAATTTCTCCTTTTGAAAGACTGGGGATTTCCGTTCTTTGGTGAATCCAGGTAGACTCTGTGGGTAATCCAATTGGGCGTTCTGCTAATAAGACTTGTTTATTCATTTATTTTTTATTTTGCTATATAAATAATAACCCAACTTACAATAACTAAATTTAAGTTCAAAAAAAACATTTCAAACATGAAGTGTTTTTTTTGAATTTAATTTTGCTTTGGGAGTAACGCAAGGTGAACTAAACTCTGATATGAATGTCCACAGTTGTGTGCTGTTTCCCCACTCTGCCATACTTTCCTTAAGTTTTGAATTATCAAATCTAAATTGGCCTTCTCCGTGAGTTTCGTTGTACGATTATACTACTTTTGACCATTCTTAAGTTCCGTCTTTTTCCATCTCAGCATGGTTTTCATGAGAAAATCCAACGAGTACATTAATCCTCTGTTACCTGCTCCTACAGTCCATACCTCCATATCTATTTGGGCTTCTGACATCACTATTGCGTCGTATACACGTTTACGGAATGTCCAATAATC
>JAQWYU010000082.1 GCA_029253805.1 Flavobacteriaceae bacterium
ATGAAATCAAAAGTACAAGAGGTTTTTTACGATCCTAAAGTTGCAACCAAGGAATTGATTGATCAAGTTTATGCTGACGTAAATAATCGCAGTAAGCTCATTAAAACCCTTGCTATTGCCAAAAGTGCTATTAGACATAACATGGCTACTGACTTACCTAACATAAATATTCCTACATGCATAGTTTGGGGAGAAAATGATATAGTTACACCTCCTGACGTGGGTAGGGAATTTAACAAACTTCTTCCTGACTCTGATCTCTTTTGGATAGATAAGTGTGGACATGCTCCTATGATGGAGCATCCTGAAACCTTTAATAAAATTGTGTTTGATTGGCTCAATAAAAGAGATCTTAAATAACTAGTCAATTATGCAAATTAAAACTGCTGAATTTATAGTAAGCAATCAAGAGGTTTTTAGATGTCCTAAAAATCAAATCCCTGAATATGCTTTTATTGGCCGTAGTAATGTTGGTAAATCTTCGTTAATTAATATGTTAACCAATCAAAAAAGCTTGGCTAAAACTTCTGGAAAACCTGGCAAAACTCAACTTATTAATCACTTCATGATTAATAAAGAATGGTTTCTGGTTGACTTACCTGGTTACGGATACGCTCGCGTATCAAAATCTTCAAAAAAAACATTTCAAAAATTTATAATTACCTACTTTAAAGAAAGACAACAATTAATTTCTGCTTTTGTTTTAATTGATATTCGACATAAACCACAATCCATCGATTTAGCCTTTATGAAATGGCTTGGGGAATACGAAATACCATTCTCAATTATTTTTACTAAAGCAGACAAATTACGACCTAAAACAGTTGATACGCATGTTGAAAGCTACAAAAATAAGCTGCTTGATTTTTGGGAAGAAACACCAAACTACTTTATTACATCTTCAACAAATTATATTGGAAAAGAAGTATTGTTAAAATACATAGACAGCATTAATAATGAGCTGTCAATCGAAGCTAATAAATTACCCTTTCAATAACAGTCCCATTAGCTCCACTAGGGAACGAAATTCCTAAAAGTGCTGAAATAGTAGGTGCAATATCCGTCACATTTGTAAACTCATATGAAACGCCATTCTTGATACCATTTCCGTAAAATAGTAGTGGCACATGTGTGTCATAGCTGTATCCTGACCCATGGGTAGTTCCTTTGGGTCCGTATACAATAACACCAGGCTGAAGAGAGAATAAAACATCCCCAGAAAGTTTTTGGTTATAGCCATTTTGTAGCAACATTGGTAATCCGCTTTTAAAATGAGCAGATTGCATAGTAGCTGCTGTATAGGCATTACTTACAAATGGGTATTTGATAATTTTATTAACTACAAACTTTTGCACATCTTCTATTGATAGTTTCAAAGAAAGTATTCTTTCTTGGTCTAAAAAAATTTGATTATTACTGATATTTTTAATCAAATCTGGAACTCCATATTTCGCATTCACATCATCAAATAGAGGCGAAAAGTCATCTTTCCCTATGTTTGAGCCTGGCACATTAATATCACTTAAATATGCAGGAACTTCAGCTGCACCATGATCTGCAGTTAAAAACAAGGTGTAATTCCCTATACCTATATTTTTATCTAAGTAATTTAACAATCGCTCAATCTCTAAATCTAGACGTAGGTAGGTGTCTTGTAATTCCACAGAGCTTAAACCAAAATTGTGACCCACGTAGTCAGTGGATGAATAACTTATAGTAAGAAAGTCTGTAAATTGATCATTGCCAAGGTTTTCCGCTACTATAGCAGAAAATGCAAAATCTGTAATCATTGTATTTCCAAATGGACTAGTTTTTATGATGTCATACCCTTCATTAGAAGCCATAAGTTCATTAAGGTTGTAAGGAAAAACAGGATTAGTTTTTCCAATAAATCCTTTTTCGTAATTTGAGTTATCAGGGCCACTTTCATGGTACAAATTTATATCATATAGCGTATTCCAAGTCTTAAGGTATTTTGACATATTTGAAGAAGTGTTAAAGTCTTTAACCCATTTAGGGAGGTTATCCATATAATAAGAACTTGTAATCCATTTACCTTCGTTCAATCCTTCAAACCAATAAGCTCCGTTTGCCGTATGACCAGACGGAAAAATAGCTCCTCTGTCCTTAATAGAGACCCCGATTGTTTTACCTCTCATTTGCGTGAATATTCGATTTTGATCAGCAACAGTAGTGACTTTTAAATTTGTTGGAGCGACTTTTCCGTATTTGGCATTTGCTCCTACAGGACGATATTTGTTATCAGTTGTACAATAAATTGTTCTTTCTTTAACTTTATCATACCAATCATTGCCAATAATCCCGTGCACACTTGGAGTTGTCCCAGAAAATATTGAAGCATGGCCTGGTCCAGTTATTGTTGGTACGTAATTGAAGTGGTGATTATTGCAGCTATAACCCTGGTTAATTAGTCTTAAAAACCCTTGTGAACTGTACTTATTTTTAAAACGATTAAGATATTCGAAACGCATTTGATCTACCACTACTCCTACTACTAGTTTAGGATTCTTATTTGAGATACCATGAGTAGGTGTCTCAAATGAATTTTTACATGACAAAAAACTTAAAAACAAAAATAAATACACAGATTTCGAATTCATAATTTTACAACTTATTTAATTTCAAAAATACATTATTTTTTATGATTCAATTTTATTAAAAGTAAATTAATGGATAGATTTTTTTACATTAGCACTAATTACAATTCCATGAGCTACCTTCATAATATCGGATCCTATTTTCTAATGATAGTCGAAATGTTTCGCAAGCCTACCAAATGGTCCGTAATGAAACAACTTATACTAAAAGATGTTGAAGATTTAATAATTAGCTCTTTAGGAATTGTTGCTTTTATCTCTTTCTTTGTTGGTGGAGTAATTACTATTCAAACGGCTCTTAATATTGATAATCCACTAATCCCAAGGTACTTAGTTGGCTTTGCAACAAGGCAATCCATTATTTTAGAATTTGCTCCTACATTTATTTCAGTGATTATGGCTGGCAAAGTAGGATCTTTCATTACTTCTAGTATAGGAACAATGCGCGTAACTGAACAGATTGATGCTTTAGAAGTAATGGGCATTAATTCTGTAAACTACTTAATATTTCCAAAAACCATTGCTCTTTTTCTCTATCCTTTTGTAATTTCCATCGCGATGTTTTTAGGAATCATAGGGGGGATGGCGGCCTGCGTATTTGGAGGCTATTCTACTTTTGAAGACTATGTAACTGGAGTTCAGATGGACTTCATGCCCTTTCACATGTTATATGCCTTTATCAAGACATTAGTATTTGCATTTTTACTAGCAACCATTCCATCATTTCATGGTTACTATATGAAGGGTGGTGCTCTTGAAGTTGGCAAGGCAAGTACCACTGCTTTCGTGTGGACCAGTGTTGCAATTATTTTACTGAATTATATTTTAACTCAAATGCTTCTAAGCTAATGATAGAGGTTAAAAATTTACATAAATCATTTGGAGACTCTCAAGTATTGAAAGGAATTTCAGCAGTATTTGAAAAAGGTAAAACCAATCTTATAATTGGTCAAAGTGGCTCTGGAAAAACAGTCTTATTGAAATGCTTACTTGGACTTTTTGACTATCAAAAAGGTAGTATAGAGTATGACAATAAATTATTTTTAAGTTTATCTGCTAATGAAAAACGAACTTTACGCTCGAAAATTGGAATGGTCTTTCAAGGAGGTGCCTTGTTTGACTCTTT
>JAQWYU010000083.1 GCA_029253805.1 Flavobacteriaceae bacterium
GTATAAAATACAATTTTACCTCCTGGCAAGCACCAAGCATTAACAGATTCATCATCAACCAAACTATACTCCCATTTATATTTATTTAAATATCCTTCAAAACCATTAGCATCCAACCAACGTTCTGCAGCCACAGAAATACGTCGACCAACTCTAGTAATCATTTTAGCTTCATTAGTTCCAATTATTACCTTATTTTCATTTAGAAACTTGTCATACTGATCGAAAGACATGGGAAGTAATGTCGAGTTTGGCACAAAAGCCATTGTCTTTTTCCCTGTAAATGGATTCGAAGCACAAGAAGTTGTTAACAGTGCAAATAAAAAAGTTATGTACAAGTACTTCATTTATAATAAATTTAAGAATAAAACGTCTGAAAATTCAAAATATTGAATACAATCGCAAAATATACGTCACAAAGTTATGTGAAAATTAAATTTACAAAGTAGAAAAATACCTAATTTACACGCTAAACTATAAAAATATGATAGACATTCATCGAATTGTGCCAATTTTGTTTTTATGTCTCTTTTTTTCCTGCCAAACTTCAGCTCAAAAAAAAGAAATATTTAAAATCACTAAATCTGACCAACAATGGAGAAACCAGCTAACTGACAGACAATATACGGTTTTAAGAAAATCTGGTACTGAACAGGCATTTTCAAGTCCCCTGAATAAAATATATTCTCAAGGTATTTACAGTTGTGTTGCATGCGACACTCCATTGTTTGAAGGGAAACATAAATTTGACTCTGGATCTGGATGGCCTAGTTTTGATAGAGAAATCAAAGGAAATGTAGCATTTTCAATTGATTATAATATTGGTATGGCTAGAAAAGAAGAACATTGTGCTACATGTGGTGGCCACTTAGGGCATGTTTTTAATGATGGACCTAGAAAAACAACAGGCAAGCGTCATTGTATTAATGGTGTTGCACTGAAATTCACTCCTTTGAAAAATGAATATTAATAAATCAGAATTAGAGTGGAAAGAGGTTCTAAGTGACGAGGAATATAGAATTCTAAGAAAAAAAGGAACTGAATTACCGCACTCAGGAAAATTCAATTTACACTTTGAAAACGGTACATATTGCTGTTCAGGATGTAATGAAGAGCTATTTGAAAGCAATACCAAATTTAATGCAAAATGTGGTTGGCCTAGCTTTGATGAGTCTATTAAAGGGAAAATTAAGTATATTTTAGATAAATCTCACGGAATAATTCGGACAGAGATTATCTGTAATTCATGTGGTGGACATCTAGGACATGTATTTAATGATGGTCCAACAAAAACAGGTACTAGGTACTGCGTTAATTCTATTAGTTTGAAGTTTAAAAAATCATAATTAAACTATAAATATTTACCTAAAGGTTTTGTAAATTTGCACTTTGAAATTAATTCAATATTTATTTTATGAGCAAATACGACGTTATCGTTTTAGGAAGCGGCCCTGGAGGTTATGTAACTGCAATTAGAGCCTCTCAGTTAGGACTAAAGACAGCTGTTATAGAGAAAGAGAGTTTGGGTGGAGTTTGTCTTAATTGGGGTTGTATACCTACCAAAGCACTCTTAAAATCTGCACAAGTTTTTGAATATTTAAAAAATGCAGATGATTACGGTCTGACTGTGAAAAGTTTTGATAAGGATTTTAATGCTGTAGTAAAAAGAAGTAGAGATGTTGCTGATGGCATGAGTAAAGGTGTTCAATTTTTAATGAAAAAAAACAAAATTGATGTCATTTCAGGTTATGGTACTTTAAAAACAGGAAAAAAAGTTGATGTAGATGGAAAAGAGTACAGCGCTAACCACATTATTATTGCAACAGGTGCAAGATCTCGTGAATTACCTAACTTACCTCAAGACGGTGATAAAGTAATAGGTTACCGAAAAGCTATGACCTTAAAAAAACAACCTAAGAAAATAGTTATTGTCGGTTCTGGCGCTATAGGAGTAGAATTTGCCTACTTCTACAAATCAATGGGTACAGAAGTTACCGTGGTAGAATACATGCCACGAATTGTTCCAGTTGAAGATGAAGATGTATCTAAGCAACTTGAACGTTCTTTCAAAAAGAGTGGTATTAAAGTATTAACTTCGACAGAAGTAACATCTCTAGATACTAGCGGAGATGGTGTAAAAGCTATGATTAAAACCAAAAAAGGAGAAGATGTATTACAAGCTGATATGGTTTTATCAGCAGTGGGTATTAAAACAAACATTGAAAATATAGGCTTAGAAGACGTTGGTATTGTAACTGACAGAGATAAAATATTAGTTAACGACTTTTATCAAACAAATATTCCTGGCTATTACGCTATTGGAGATGTAACACCTGGTCCTGCCCTAGCCCATGTGGCATCTGCAGAAGGAATTTTATGTGTAGAAAAAATTGCTGGACATAACGTCGAAGCCATTGACTATGGAAATATTCCTGGATGTACTTATTG
>JAQWYU010000084.1 GCA_029253805.1 Flavobacteriaceae bacterium
AATGACATTCAAGATCTAGTCAAATTTACTATTGGAGACAGCATCACAACTAGTGGTTTTTCTTCAATATTCCCTGCAAATATCCCTGTTGGCACAATAAATTCCTACAGACTTAACGATACCAAAGACTTGTATATTATTGATGTGAAGCTATTTAATGACATGACCAATCTAAAGCATGTTTATGTAGTTAAAAATACTGATTTTAAGGAATTAGAGAACTTAAACCGATCTGATGAATAATATTGTATTTGTAAACATAATGCGATTTTTTGGGTTACTTTCACTACAAGTTTTAATATGTAGCAATATTAACTTAATGGGGCATATTAATCCAAATATTTATTTATTATTCATATTATTATACCCAGCATTAAATAATCGATTACTTTTTATTTTTAGTTCTTTCCTGCTTGGTGTTATTATTGATGCTTTCTTAGATTCTGGTGGTACACATGCGGCTGCCAGTGTACTCATTGCCTATATTCGCCCTCTTTTTTTAAAATTCTCTTTTGGCGCTGCCTACGATTATCAATCATTAAAATTTAGTAATAGTAACTTTACTCAGCGTTACATTTACTTTTTATCTCTAATTCTAATTCATCACCTTGTATTGTTTTCCCTTGTTGTGTTTAATCAAGATAAAATGCTTTTAATAATTAAACAAACTTTTTATTCAAGCGCCTTTACATTTTTATTGTGCTTACTTATTAACTCACTATTTAGCAGCAAAAAGGTATGAGGAAAATACTACTTTACAGTCTTGTTTCCCTAACCGGAGTATGCTTTATTGGACGTTTATTTTACTTACAAATTTATCAGTCAACAGCTTATGATCTAAATAACGATAGTGCTATAAGCAAGGTATTTCACTACCCTAAACGCGGCTATATTTATGACAGAAATGATAACCTTTTAGTCGCAAACCAGCCCAGCTATGACGTTATGGTAATTCCTAGGGAGGTAAAACCTTTGGACACCGTTATGTTTTGTAAATTGTTAAAGATTGATAAGCTTACTTTTTTAAAATTTTATAATCGCGCTGAAAGATATTCCCCAAGGCTTCCTTCCCCGTTCTTACGCCACCTATCCAAAGTTGATTATGCATTTCTTTCCGAAAAGTTAAGGAAATTCAAAGGGTTTTATATTCAAAAAAGATCTGTAAGAGAATATCATACTTCTATTGGAGCGAATGTGTTGGGCTACATAGCAGAAGCTAATAAAAAAGATATTATAAAGGACAACTATTACAAACTTGGAGATTTGATTGGAAAACAAGGTGTTGAAATTTCATATGAGAAAACTTTGCGCGGTATTAAAGGGATTAAATATATCCAAAAAGATATTTACAACAGAGATATTGGATCATACAAAGGAGGTGCATTTGATACCCTGCCTATAGCGGGAAAAGACATTAAGATAACAATTGACTCTAAACTTCAAGCATATGGTGAGTTGTTGATGCAAAATAAAATTGGTGGTATTGTAGCTATAGAGCCAAGCAGCGGGGAGATATTGAGTCTTGTCTCTGCTCCTTCCTACAATCCAAGCCTACTAGTGGGGCGAGAGCGATCAAAAAATTATACAAAACTTTATCTAGATTCTATACACCGTCCATTAATTGACAAAGGACTAGTTAGGATGCACGAGCCTGGCTCTCCTTTTAAGTTACTAGTAGCTCTAACAGCTTTGCAAGAAAATGTCATCTCAACAAATACTGGTATACATTGCAATGGAAAATATGTATATGGTAGAAACAAACGAACAATGCAATGTCACTGTGGCAGCGGATATAGGGACTTGAAAACTGCTATTAGCTTTTCATGTAATTCTTACTTTGCTATGGCCTTTAGAAACAACATTAACAAATATGATAACTCTTCTACTTCAATGGACAAATGGAGTGATCATATTAAAAGTTTTGGCTTAGGAGCTTTTTTAGGAAACGACTTATCTGTTGGGAAAAAAGGAAACATTCCTGACGGAAATTACTATGATAATTGGTATCCAGATTTTAAATGGGGTGCCACAACAATTATCTCAAATTCTATTGGCCAAGGAGAAGTTTTAGTAACACCAATTCAGTTAGCTAACATGACTGCGGCCATAGCTAACAAAGGATTTTATTTTACTCCCCATATTATCAAATCAATTGATGATAATGAAATTAACCCTGATTTTAAGAGCATAAAAAAAACAACAATAGATGCTCAACACTATGACGTAATTATTGAAGGAATGCATGACGTATTTAATGAGGGTACTGCTAATTTTTTAAAGGTTCCTGGTATTGAAATTTGTGGAAAAACTGGTACCGCAGAGAACTTTACCAAAGTGGATGGGATAAGAAAACAACTCACAGACCATTCGATATTTATTGCATTTGCTCCTAAACAAAACCCTAAAATTGCAATTGCAGTTTTAGTTGAAAATGGGCACTATGGAGCGCGATGGGCAGGAAGAGTTGCAAGTTTAATGATTGAAAAACATATTAAAGGAGAAGTTTCTTTAAAAAATATGGAAAGATTAGTTCTAGATAAAAGTTTAGAAGAAGAATACCTTAAGCCTTACAGCGGAAAATCTTTTAAAATTAATGGACAATGATTTTAAAACGCTCTAGCAGTTTTCAATTAGACTGGATCGC
>JAQWYU010000085.1 GCA_029253805.1 Flavobacteriaceae bacterium
GTAAAGATAAACATTTTTTTACCCTTGATAAAAAACTTATATTTTATAAAAAAAATGTGATTAATTATTGTGATGTCTGTGCAATTAATTTGTAAATTTGCAGCGTTTTTTAGATAATAATTCCAACAAAAGATAACTATGTCAAAAGACATTCGAATAAAAAAAGGTTTAGATATAATGTTAATAGGTGAGGCGGCTCTGGTCAAAGGAGATGCCATAAAAAGCAACTTTTTCAGTATCAAGCCCGAAGATTTTCACGGTCTTACACCGAAATTATTAGTTAAAATCGCCTCAAAGGTTAAGGCTGGTGAGCCGATTTTTTATGATAAATTAAATGAATCAATTCAGTTTGTTTCACCCGTTTCTGGGGAAGTAACTGAGATTACAAGAGGCGATAAGCGACGCGTGTTAGAAGTTAAAATTAAAGCTGACAAAATTCAGACCTATTTCGATCATAAAAAAATAGAAATAAAAAGTGCAAAAAGAGATACTATTAAAGCTAAATTACTTGCGTCTGGTTGTTGGCCGTTCATAACACAGCGTCCCTATGATGTTATTGCAAATCCTGAAAATACACCTAAAGGAATATTTATTTCTGCTTATGCATCTGCGCCATTAGCGGCTGATTATAATTTTGTGCTTACAGGTAAACAAGCTGAACTTCAAGCTGCGGTAACAGCATTATCAAAATTAACAACTGGAAAAGTAAATGTCAGTGTTCCTAAAGATTCCCATTCTCCATTTACTAATTTAGAAGATGTTGTAACGCATAAAGTATCAGGTCCACATCCTTCAGGAAATGTTGGAACTCTAATAAACAAAATAGATCCAGTAAATAAAGGTGAAATTGTATGGACATTAACCCCACAAGATTTAGTTATTATTGGTGAGGTTCTTCTTACTGGAAAATTTAACGCAGAAAGAACGGTAGCCCTAACTGGTTCTGGAATCCAAGAGCCCCGCTACTTGGTTACTAAAATTGGATGCGAAATAGCTACGATGATTTATGACCGTGGAATCCAAAAAGATGCAAATGTTAGAATAATTTCAGGAAATGTCCTAACTGGTAAGGAAATCAAGCCAGATGGATTTTTAGGGTATTATTCAAATGTAGTAACTGTAATTCCTGAAGGAGACGACTACGAATTTTTTGGATGGAATAAACCAGTCTTTGAAAAAGTATCTACTTCCAGAGCATTAACATTTTCATGGTTAACTCCAAACAAAAAGTTCGATTTAAACACCAACACTAACGGAGAACACAGGGCATTTGTTCTTACGGGTACATACGAAGAAGTATTTCCTTTAGATATTTTTCCAATGCAAATTTTAAAAGCTTGTATGTATAAGGATCTCGACGAAATGGAAGCTTTGGGAATGTATGAAGTTGCACCTGAAGATTTTGCACTGACTGAATTTATATGTGTTTCCAAACAACCACATCAAAAAATAATTAGAGAAGGACTAGACTTAATGCTTAAAGAAATAGGATAAAAATGAGTTTAAAAAGTAATTTACACAACCTAAAAGAAAAGTACAAAGGCACTAAAATTGCTCCGGCTTTTAATGCCCTCCATACATTTTTGTACTTACCAAATGAAATCACACACAATGGTACTCACATCAAAGCAGCTGATGATTTAAAGCGTACCATGAATACTGTCATTATGGCCATGGTTCCATGTTTAATATTCGGAATGTTTAATGCAGGTTACCAACACCACTTGGCGTTGGGTACTATTGAATCAGCACAAGGATTTTTAGGAGCTTCCTTTTGGAGCTGGGATAATTTATTAATCGGAATGTGGAAAGTATTGCCTCTAGTAGTAGTTTCTTATGGCGTTGGATTAGCAATTGAATTTGTATTTGCTATAATAAAAGGCCATGAAGTAGAAGAGGGTTATCTAGTTACGGGTATGTTAGTTCCACTTATAGTTCCAGTTGATTTGCCACTTTGGATGCTTGCAGTTGCAGTTGCTTTTGGTGTAGTAATCGGAAAAGAAGTTTTTGGAGGAACAGGAATGAATATTTTAAATCCTGCACTGACCGTTCGTGCTTTTTTATTCTTTGCCTATCCAACATGGATGAGCGGAGATAAGGTTTGGGTTCACGGGGCAGTTGAACGAGCTGGTACAGCAGATGCTATTTCTGGAGAAACTATTTTAGGAAGTTATGCTCAAAATAACTCAGTTATATACGATTATTGGGATATGTTTTGGGGAATCATTCCAGGTTCAGTTGGAGAGACCTCAAAATTTCTCATTATTCTAGGAGCACTCTTTTTGATATTTACAAAAATAGGAAGCTGGAGAATTATCGTTAGCACACTCGTTGGTGCTCTTTGTATGGGACTCATATTTAATGGAGTTGTTGACGCGGGTTGGATTTCTAGCTCAAGTAAATTTTTCGGATTAATGAGCGTGCCTTTTTGGCAACATTTGGTCATTGGAAGTATCTTATTTGGAGCTGTATTTATGGCTACAGATCCTGTAACAGCGGCCCAAACTAACAAAGGAAAATGCATTTATGGATTTTTAATTGGGTTTATCTCCATTATGATCCGTGTATTTAATCCTGCTTATCCAGAAGGGGTCTTTTTAGCCATTTTATTAATGAACGTCTTTGCACCAACTATTGACCATTATGTGGTTCAGGGAAATGTAAAAAAACGTATGAACCGTCTAAAAGTTAAAACTGCATAATTATGAGCAATAATACGGACACTAACAAATATACTATCTTATTTTCCATCGGAATGGTTGTAGTCGTCGGATCCTTGCTGGCATTTACAGCTTCTTCCTTGAAACCCAATATTCAAGAGAACGAACGAATGGAAAAACAACAAAATATCCTGTATGCAATGGGAGTCAATGAAAATGGGTCTACTGATATTAAATTTATTGGAACAGATAAAGTAGCGGGAGAGTTTTCAAAATATATCTCAAAACAGTTGACTATTAATGCCGATGGAACATCTGATGAAAATTTGGAAGCCTATCTCATTGATGTCAAAAAAGAACAAGCAAAAGCTAAAAATGGAGGGATAAGAGAATTACCCTTATTTGTTGGTGAAAAGGATAATCAAACATTTTATATCATTCCAATTAGAGGGAAAGGACTCTGGGATGCTATTTGGGGTTATGTTGCATTAGATGAAGATATGGTTGTCCAAGGGGCCTTTTTTGATCATGCTGCGGAAACTCCTGGCTTGGGAGCCAATATCAAACAACGATATTTTATGGATGATTTTGTTGGGGAAAAATTATTGGCAGAAAATGGAGATTTCAAAGGAATTACTGTAGCAAAAGGAAATAACGACCCCAAGAATCTTACTAAAGACGATTATGAAGTAGATGCTTTGGCAGGTGCTACAATCACAGGGGATGGAGTTTCTGCGATGATTAAAAGCGATCTAAAATTGTATTTGCCATACTTTAAAAATTTAAAAAATCAATTGAACTAACATGGGAATAATTTCAAAAAAAGATACCAAACTTATAAAGGATCCCTTAGCAGATAACAACCCAATTACGATTCAAGTATTAGGTATTTGTTCTGCTTTAGCTATTACAGCCGAACTCAAAGCCTCTTTAGTTATGGGAATTGCGGTATTATTTGTTTTAGGAATTGGAAATGTTGTTATTTCATTGATGCGTAATATAATTCCTTCAAAAATTAGAATTATAGTTCAACTCATCGTCGTAGCATCTTTGGTAATTATTGTAGATCAAGTTCTTAAGGCTTACGCTTATGAGCTTAGTAAAACACTTTCTGTTTTTGTTGGATTAATTATTACTAACTGTATTATTATGGGACGTTTTGAAGCTTTTGCTTTAGGTAATGGACCATGGAGAGCCTTTTTAGATGGTATTGGAAATGCATTGGGATACGCAGTAATTCTTCTTGCAGTTGGGTTTTTTAGAGAGCTTTTAGGCTCTGGAACACTTTTCGGGATTCCTGTGCTTGGAGATCCTATAGAAAAAACAGGACTTTATTCTACAGGTTACGAAAACAATGGATTTATGCTAATGCCTCCAATGGCTCTAATAATAGTAGGCCTAATTATCTGGGTACAACGCAGTAGAAACACAACATTAATTGAAGATTAATTTCTACAATAAGAACTTAAACAAAAAACAATGATAGAACACATAGAATTATTTTTCAAATCAATTTTTATAGATAATATGGTGTTTGCAGTTTTCTTGGGCATGTGCTCATATTTAGCTGTTTCAAAAAAAGTAGCAACAGCTGTTGGACTAGGGGCTGCTGTCATATTTGTGTTAGCGATCACAGTACCTTTAAATTGGTTGTTAGACCAATATTTATTACAACCCGGTGCATTAGTATGGTTAGGTCCTGAATTTGCTGAATATGACCTTGGTTTCTTATCTTTTATTATGTTTATAGCTACGATTGCAACCATGGTACAATTAGTGGAGATTGTAGTTGAAAAATTTTCTCCTTCTCTTTACAATTCACTTGGGATATTCTTACCGTTAATTGCTGTGAACTGTGCTATTTTAGGTGGATCTTTATTTATGCAATCTCGTGAGATTGAAACCCTTGGACTAGCTGTTAATTACGGAATATCATCTGGAATCGGATGGTTTTTAGCCATTTTAGCAATTGCTGCCATTCGTGAAAAAATTCGTTATTCTAATGTACCTGCCCCTCTTAGAGGCCTAGGGATTACATTCATTGTAACAGGTTTAATGGGTATTGGTTTCTTGAGCTTTGGTGGAATGCTAACAGGAGATGACGAAGAGGTTAAAGATGAACTAAAAGAAGTAGTTGTAGAGACTAACGAAGTTGAAAAAGAAGAAGATAATCAAATAAAAATAGTTAACTAATATGATTTTAGCCGCTGGAACAACCGGAACCATTTTAGCTACTGTTGTAGCATTTTTAGTGACCTCGTTACTATTAATTAGTGTGCTCCTT
>JAQWYU010000086.1 GCA_029253805.1 Flavobacteriaceae bacterium
CAAGAGATTTACATCTAAATTCTTTGCGTCCAAAAATTTTAATAATTACGATTAAAACAGACATGTCAATTGAAGAATATTTTCAGAATACTGTATTACGTCCTATTATTAAATTTCAAAACGACCTTTTAATTGCTGTTTTCTTACAGTTTTGTACAAAATACAAGAATGTTTTTTTTGATTTATCAACAGAAAAGAAAATACTTTATATTGAGTCAGCCATCGCTAAGGACAGTAAACTTAGAAATACTTTTAGAAACCTATTAATTGGCTTGTTTTCAGTTGAGGAATATTCTGAATACCTTAAAAACGCTTCTAATTTAAATAAACGCATGACGGGTATTGTAAAGGAAAGGTTGATCAGTAATGTTCAGTTAATGTCTGAATATTCTCCTACAAAATAGGCTCTCCATTAAGATTTGTGGTCAATATAGAACTCATATAGTCAAAATAAGGACGAATAACCATAAAGCTATAAATTACTTCTTGAAGAAATTGATCTGAAAGTACCTCTTTGTCTGTGTAGCCTTTTTTAAATATGAATTGTTTTTTACGAATCAAATCAATATTGGGGTGTTGTTTAGCAAATCCTCTCGGTGAAGATTTTAGTTCGTTACCCATAAGAGGTCCCCAATTAGCTTTAAATCGGGGTTCCGCTATAATCGCTCTAAATTCGTCTGCATCTATTTCAAATTCTTTTCGGAGACGCATAAGATCTTCCTTGTCAGGATTCCAAAAACCTGTAGCTATAAAACTTTCATTGTTAGGAGCTAGATATAAATAATACCCCCCTCTTAACTCTGGTTTGGTTCGATGGAAGCTACCGCTAAAATACGTTTTGTACGGAGTTTTATTTTTTGAAAATCGAACGTCCCTGTAAATTCTAAATACTTTAAAGTTATCTATGGAATCTGATTGGTTAAGTTGATCATACAAATGACTGTGAAAATTCTTTACTTCGCTTTCAACAGTTCTAAAAGTGGAGATGTTACTTTTAAACCATTCACGGTTATTATGAATCTTTAAGGCTTCTAGGAAATTAAAGACATTTTTAGAGATCATATTTACTAATTAAATTTAATTTTATGTAATATTAATCCAGAAGCAGGTGCGATATAATCCATGACATGATTACTTTTTGGTTTCAAGCTATTTTTTATAAATTCTATGTCAATTTCACCCTTTCCTAATTTAATTAATGCCCCCATCATTAACCGTATTTGATGCCTTCCGAATCCTTTTCCAACCACTTTTAGAATATAGCTTTGTTTTGGAAAAAAGTTAGCAGTATACAAGGTATTATCAACCAATTCACATTGAAGGAGTTCTCTTTGATACAGTCCTTCATCTGTCGGTTTATAGCAATATGTTTTAAAATTATTTTGACCTTTAAACAATTGCGCACCAAATTTCATAATATTAATATCTAGAGGTTCTAGGATGGTTGTTAAAATGGGAGCGGAAAATGGATGAAACTTATTTCCGTGAGCAAAAACGTAATGATACTCTTTTATTTTTGAATCTTTAATTATATTAAACTTTGCATCTACTTGCTCAATACTTAAAACTCTAATATCTTGTGGTAGATTTTGATTAAATAGTATTAAAAACTCTGAAATATTTTCTATTGGTTTAAGATCTAAAAATAGTTCAAATGCAGCTTCATTCGCTGAAACCATCGCATCTGTACGTCCAGCACCAAGTGTTTTAAAGCTTTGCTCCCCTAATATGTAATTCAAAGTTCTATCAATCATTAAATGCACAGTTTTTGTATTTGGTTGTTTTTGCCATCCATGAAAGCGATAACCCAAAAACTGTACTTTTACTAAATAATAAAACTTTTTTTGAAACATGATTATAGATTCGAAATTTTATAAAAAGTTACATAAGATATTATGTTAAATTTTTAAATAAAAAAACCCATTTGACTTTTCAAACGGGTTAGTATTTGATTTTATCAATAACTTATTGATTTCCCAATATAATCGGTAATCCATCTTTTCCGGATCCAATTACGATCACTTTACTATTCGGAGATTCAGATAACTTCACAGTAGCTTCAATCCCCTTATCTTGTAAAATTTTATCGTTAAGTGATGCGCTTAGAATCCTATTTGCATCAGCTTTACCTTGTGCTTCAATAACTTGTTTTTCAGCTTCCTTAGCTGCAGTGACTAACCTAAACTCATATTCTAGTGACTCCTGTTCCTGCTTTAGTTTTCTTTCAATTGCTTCCTTAATTGGTATCGGCAAGGTTACATCTCTTACTAAAACTTCATTTAATTGAATATATTGGTCATCAACAATTTTTTTAGTCTCAACATATATCTCTTGCTGAATAGCATCTCTTTTTGTAGAATACAGTTGTTCAGGAGTATATCTACCTACAACACTTCTTGCAGCAGATCTAATTGCTGGCAATAATATTCTTTGCTTATAGGCCTCACT
>JAQWYU010000087.1 GCA_029253805.1 Flavobacteriaceae bacterium
CACATAAAACAAGCCTTCTTAACACTTTACCAAACAACCTTAACATCTGTTGAGTTCCAGTCTACTCGTAAAGATTTTGAGGGAGATATTACAGTTTTAACGTTTTCTATGTTACGAACCTTAAAAATGAATCCTGTTCAATTAGGTAAAGATTTAGGAGACTATTTATGCAAAAACACAAAAGAAGTAATCGGATATAATGTTGTTAAAGGCTTTTTAAACTTAGTTTTTTCTGATGCTTATTTTATGGATTTTTTTCAGACTCTAACCACAAATTCTAAATATGGTTTTTTAGATCCATCTGGAGATCAAGCTATCATGGTAGAGTATTCTTCTCCTAATACAAACAAGCCTTTACATTTAGGGCATGTCAGAAATGTTCTATTAGGCTACAGTGTATCTGAAATTTTAAAGGCATCAGGAAGAAAAGTTTATAAAACTCAAATTATTAATGACCGAGGTATTCATATATGTAAAAGTATGGTAGCTTGGCAACGTTACGGAGATAATGAAACTCCTGATTCTTCAGGGTTGAAGGGAGATAAACTTGTCGGTAATTATTATGTAAAATTTGATCAAGTATACAAACAAGAAATAAGTACTTTAGAATCACAGGGACTTTCTTCTGAGGATGCTAAAGCACAAGCTCCAATACTTTTAGAAGCCAAAGAATTGCTTTTAAAATGGGAAGCTGGGGACGCAGAAGTGGTTGCACTTTGGAAGCAAATGAATCAGTGGGTTTATACTGGATTTGATGTAACCTATAAATCAATTGGGATTGATTTTGATAGTTATTATTACGAAAGTCAAACATATCTGTTAGGTAAATCTTTCATAGCTGAGGGACTTCAAAAAGGGGTTTTTGTAAAGAAAGAGGATGGTTCTGTTTGGTGTGACTTAACATCCGATGGATTGGATGAGAAAATAGTTCTAAGAGCAGACGGAACTGCAGTATACATTACTCAGGACATCGGAACTGCTATACAGCGAATAAAAGATTTTCCTGACGTCGGAGGTATGGTGTATACCGTTGGAAATGAACAAGATTATCATTTTAAGGTATTGTTTTTGATCTTGAGAAAACTTGGCTTTAAATGGGCTAATAACTTGTCTCATCTAAGTTATGGAATGGTAGATTTACCTAGCGGAAAAATGAAAAGTCGTGAAGGTACAGTTGTTGATGCGGATGATTTAATTGACGAGATGCGAGCTACAGCGAAGCATATTTCGCAAGAATTAGGTAAACTGGAAGGATATTCTGAGACTGATAAAGATGAGATTTATTCTATAATTGGTTTAGGGGCACTTAAGTATTTTGTTCTTAAAGTTGATCCTAAAAAACGAATTCTGTTTGATCCGAAAGCTTCTGTAGATTTTCAAGGTAACACAGGGCCTTTCATTCAGTATACTTATGCTCGAATTCAAGCAATCTTACGAAAAGTACCGCCAGATCTGCAACTAGGAACCCCAAAATCGTATGTATTGCATCTTAAAGAAAAATCATTACTAAAACAGTTAATGCTTTTTCCCGAGGTTATTCAGCAAGCTGCAGCTAGTTATAGTCCTGCACTGATAGCTAATTTTTCCTATGATTTGGTAAAAGAATTCAATTCTTTTTATCAAAATATATCTATATTAGGAGCAAATTCTAATACAGAGATATTCTTCAGAGTTCAACTTTCTAAAGCGGTTGCACACACAGTTAAAAACGCATTTAGTTTGTTAGGAATTAAAGTTCCTGAGCGTATGTAATTTTCAATTTTATGCTTGATTCATTACATGATTTTATTCCAGAAGCCTCTCACGATCAAGTAAGCGCTCTTTTGTCTTGTGACAATTTAGTAGTTAAGGTTAAAAAAGAACGTAAAACCCGTCACGGAGATTATCGTCGTTTACCATCAGGTAAGCATCAAATAACAATCAATTCAAATTTAAATCCTTATCGTTTTTTGATCACGTTGATTCATGAAATCGCCCACTTTGAAACGTATAAGACTTACGGAAAAAAAATAAAGCCACACGGTCCAGAATGGAAGTCTGTTTTTCAACACCTTATGTTGAGCTTTTTGCGACCAGAAGTATTCCCTAGTGATGTCTTACCTATTCTTGCATCTCACTTTAAAAAACCAAAAGCAAGCAGTGATTCAGACTCGGCTTTAGCCTTGAAATTAAAGCAGTATGATCACCCTAATGGAAAAATATTTATATTTGAAGTACCTTTTGGATCTACTTTTCGATTGGATAACGGTAAATTATTTCGAAAAG
>JAQWYU010000088.1 GCA_029253805.1 Flavobacteriaceae bacterium
TCTAATTTTTCGCCAATAACTCCTGTTTGTTCTATCAGTTTTTCAGCCACAGTCATGCCTCCGAAATCGGCCATCAAAAATGACTCTTTAGAATCCTGAGTTAGCGCAATATCACCAAACTGACTGGCAAGGTTTAAAAAGTTTTCATTTTTACCAACAAAATCAGTTTCACACCCTAAAACAATGGCAACTCCCACAGTGTTATCAGAATTGATTTTAGCTACTGCCGCACCTTCTGAAGAGTCACGATCGGCTCTATTTGCGGCAACTTTTTGACCTTTTTTTCTAAGGTTGTCAATAGCCTTGTCAAAATCACCTTCAGCTTCAACTAATGCTTTTTTACAGTCCATCATTCCTGCGCCGGTTGCCTTTCTTAATTTGTTTACTTCTGCAGCTGTTATTTTTATCATGATTTGTTAGTTTAAAAAAGTCGTTAAAATTTTTCAGTGAGAAGAAGATTAACGACGTTATTTTTACTTAATTATTTTTCCTATTTTTTCTCTTCTTTAGAAGCTTTTTCAGTCTTTTTTACCGCCTTGGTCTTAGTTGTTTTTTTTACTTTAGGTTCCTCAATTACCTTTTTGGTTTTGGAGGCTTCTTTTGTTTTTTCAACTTTAGGTTCTTTTGCTACCTTTTCGGTTTTAGGGGCTTCTTCTGTTTTTTCTTGTTTGGGAGCTTCAGTTGCTGCCTTTTCAGCTTCTTTACTATCTTTTTCTGCTTTTCTTACAGCTAAACCTTCTGCGATAGAGTCAGTTACATTTGTTAGAATTTTTTCAATTGACTTGGAAGCATCGTCATTGGCAGGGATCACATAATCAACTTGCCTAGGATCCGAATTTGTGTCAACCATTGCGAAAATAGGAATATTTAATTTTTGTGCCTCTTTAATAGCTATGTGTTCGCGTTTGATATCAATAACAAATAGAGCAGCTGGAAGACGGGTCATTTCTGAAATTGAGCCTAAATTCTTTTCAAGTTTTGCTCTCAAGCGGTCAACTTGGAGACGCTCTTTCTTAGAAAGTGTCAAAAAAGTTCCATCTTTTTTCATTCTGTCGATAGAAGCCATCTTTTTGACAGCTTTACGTATTGTAACAAAGTTGGTTAACATTCCACCAGGCCATCGTTCAGTTATGTAGGGCATATTGACGTTGCCAGCTTTTTCTGAAACAATATCTTTTGCTTGTTTTTTGGTAGCAACAAATAGTATCTTGCGACCTGAAGCTGCTATTTTTGATAATGCTTCAGAAGCCTCTTCAAGTTTTGCTGCAGTTTTGTAGAGATTTATTATATGGATACCATTTCTTTCCATATAAATATAGGGTGCCATGTTGGGGTCCCACTTTCTTGTTAGGTGACCAAAGTGTACACCGCTGTCTAATAATTCTTTTACTTCTACTAATGCCATTTTGTAATAGTTTACGTTCTGTTTAATTAGCAATGCGCAGCTGTTTTTACTAAACGCATTTAGATGCTAAACTAAGTCTTAGTGGTTGACCCATTATAGACAACAATAACTGGTTTAAAAATAATATATTAACGTTTTGAGAATTGAAATTTCTTACGCGCCTTTTTCTGACCAAACTTCTTGCGTTCAACCATTCTTGGATCTCTTGTTAATAAGCCTTCTGGTTTCAGAATACTTCTGTTTTCTTCATCTAATTCGCACATTGCACGAGATAAAGCTAAACGAACTGCTTCTGCTTGACCTGTAATACCACCACCAAAAACATTTACTTTTACATCAAAGTTATCTTCATTATTAGTCAGTGCTAAAGGTTGATTTACTTTGTATTGTAAAGTTGCTGTTGGGAAATAAGTATTAAGATTTTTTTTGTTTACGATAATGTTTCCTTTTCCTTTTGAAACATACACTCGTGCTACTGCCGTTTTTCTACGGCCAATTTTGTGAATGACTTCCATTAGTTAACTTCATTTAAATTGATTGTAATTGGCTTTTGCGCTTCATGAGAATGCTCAGCGCCAACAACAACGTTTAGATTACGGAATAAAGCAGCTCCTAATTTGTTTTTAGGCAGCATACCTTTTACTGATTTTTCAACTAACCTAGCAGGATCTTTGGAAAATAATTCTGTAGCAGTTAGTGATCTTTGTCCACCTGGATAGCCAGTGTGACGAATGTAGGATTTCTCACTCCATTTGTTTCCAGATAGTTTAATTTTTTCTGAATTTATAACAATAACGTTGTCTCCACAATCAACGTGGGGAGTAAAATTAGTTTTGTGTTTACCTCTTAATAATATTGCAATTTTGGAAGCTAAACGACCTAACGTTTGACCTTCTGCATCAACCAAAACCCATTCTTTCTGAACTGTAGCCTTGTTAGCTGATATTGTTTTGTAGCTTAATGTATCCACTATTGTTGTTTTTTGTATTAAACGCTTCTTCTGAAAAATGAGTTTGCAAATCTACAATTATAAATTGTTATTAACAAAATCTATTATGTGTTTTCTTTCTCAAATAAACGTATTAATTGGTACACACTGGTTTTGGTACTTGTTTAATAAGGCAATATTTCTTGAACCAAAGTTTAACAAATAATTTAATAAATTTTTATAGATTATTGCTTCTTTTGTGCAGTTATTGACAGATTTATCAAACACCTAGTTGAAGACACTCAAGTTTTATGAAATCTTTTTCTTACACTATCATGATCTTACTTCTAAGCCTTGAACTTGCTGCTCAGGAACAGTCATTTTCTCCTCCTAGAATCTATTTAACCACTGATATTATGTCGGCAAGTCCTCCAGTTATTGATGGAATTTTAAATGACTCTGTGTGGAGTTCTGTTGATTGGGGCACAAATTTTGTCGAAGTTAACCCCGACGAAAATACTCTACCTTCTGTTCAGACCAAATTTAAAATCCTGTATGATCAAAAACACTTATACATCGCACTGAAAGCATTTGATCCGGATCCATCTACCATTACTAACCGACTTTCTAGAAGGGATGGTTTTGTAGGAGACAGAATTAATGTATTGATTGATAGCTACCATGATCTTCGAACAGCTTTTTTGTTCACAGTAACTGCAGCTGGTGTTCGTGGTGATGAATTTGTTACAGACAATGGAAAAAATTTTGATGATAGCTGGAATCCTATTTGGACTACTGAGGCGGTTATTGATGACGAAGGATGGTCTGCTGAAATGAAGATCCCATTGAGTCAATTGAGATTTAACAGCGACTCTGTTCAGGTTTGGGGTTTGAATGTCGCTCGAAATTACTTTAAAAAAAATGAATTGTCAGCTTGGGATAGAATTCCTGTAGGCTCTGCAGGTTGGGTAAGCGAGGCCGGAGAACTTCACGGTTTAAAAAATATAGACCCTCAAAAACAAATTGAAATTCAGCCTTTTACAGTAACTAAGTTAGATTATTACGAGGCTGAAATAGATAATCCATATTTGGATGGTGATGATTTTAGTTTTAACGCTGGCTTGGATGCAAAGTTTGGAATTACAAATGACTTGACTCTTGACGTCACTATTAATCCAGATTTTGGACAGGTTGAAGCAGATCCCGCTGCAATTGCATTAGATGGTTTTGAGGTTTTTAACAGAGAGCAACGCCCCTTTTTTGTGGAAAACAAAAATATTTTTAATTATCAATTTTCAGGAAATCGCAACAACTTATTTTTTTCAAGACGTATAGGGAGAAATCCACAACTTAACCCTGAAATATCTGCAGGTTCATTTATTGACAAGCCTAAAAATACTACAATTTTAGGCGCTGCAAAATTCAGTGGGAAGACAAAGAACGGATGGTCTATTGGAATTTTAGAAAGTATGACTTCCAAAGAATTTTCAACAGTTAACAACAACGGAGTTATTTCTAAACAGCTAGCTGAGCCGTTTACAAATTATTTTGTTAGTAGAGTTCAAAAAGATTTTAATAACAATAATACTTTTTTAGGTGGCATGTTCACCTCTACAAACCGCTCTTTGAACGATAATGAGTCTGAACTAAGAAAATCAGCATATTCTGCAGGAGTTGATTTTAAACACCAATGGCAAAATAGGGCTTATTACGTTGATGCCAACACGGTAGTTAGCCATGTTAAGGGTAGCAAAGAATCGATTAAACTTACACAAGAAAATTTGATCCACCTATTTAACAGAGTGGATGCTAGTCATTTAGAGGTAGACCCTAATCGAACCTCTCTAACTGGGACAGGAGGACGTTTTGATTTCGGAAAGGTAGGGGGTAAACACTGGAACTATAATGGAGGATTTACGTGGGTGTCTCCAGAACTTGAGTTAAACGATTTAGGCTACTTAAGGAGTTCGGATGATATAACTCAATTTGCAAATATTAGATATAGAATCATAAAGCCTGCTAGATCTTTTAGAAATTTTAGTATTCAAATAGGGCAATTTTCTAAGTATGACTTTGAAGGGAATCATAACAGAATGCAGTATGATTTAAATACAGATATTCGTTTTGTAAATAATTGGACAATAGACTTAGGAGGGGGGTATAGACCAGTAAATTATTCTAACTCGACTTTAAGAGGTGGCCCAAGGTGGCGTATTTCAAAAACTGGTTGGCAATATTTTTTTATTGGCTCAGACAATAGAAAAAAGTTCTACTTTAGAACAGGGGCTATTATTTCCCAGTGGGAAGACAATGAATCTTCCCTTTTTAAAGTTAAAGCAGAATTGAATTATCAACCTTCAAATGCACTTAATATTTCATTAGAGCCAGAATATAACTCACGCCCAAACAAAACTCAATATATAACTCAAGTTTTCTACAACGAAGATAATCGTTATGTCTTGGGAACTATAGACAATCAAACTTTTCAAGCTTCTTTAAGAATAAATTACTCGTTAAATCCCAATCTTTCAATCCAATACTATGGACAACCATTTGTATCTCGCGGAGTTTTTAAGGATATTAAATATGTTACTAATCCAACTGCGACGAATCTCAATGATCGTTTTAAGCTCTACTCAAATAATCAAATTAGCCAAAACCAAGGAGTTTATAACATTGACGAAAACATTGACGGATCAAACGATTATAGTTTTGATAATCCTAATTTCTCACAAGTTCAGTTTGCTTCAAATTTAGTTATTAGATGGGAATATATTCCTGGATCAGAATTATTTTTAGTTTGGTCTCAAGGTATTAATAGTGGATTATCGTCTTCCAATGGATTATTTGAAGATTTTGGAACAGGTATTTTGAATCAACGTCCTCAAAATATTTTCTTATTGAAAGCTACATATCGCTTTGTTCTCTAGACTTTATATTTTGTGTCGATAAAGGTTGTTTAATTCTTTAATTTACATTGTAAAAATATATTTTAGAAGTATCTTTGCACCCTAAACGTGAAGAAATTTTCGCTTTATGTCAAATAACACTTACATATTGACTGGTTCAACATCATTCCTTAGTAATTTTAAGGCAGTGACCAAAATGGGCCTATCCTTAAGTGTAGTGTTTTCATCCATATCAGGGTATTTATTGGCAGCAGAAAGCATACACCTTTTTACTTTGTTTCTTTTGGCTATTGGAGGATATTTTATGGTAGGTGCTTCTAATGTTTTTAATCAAATCATAGAGAGGGATTTAGATGCCTTGATGGATCGAACGAAAAACAGACCTATTCCAACAGGCAGAATGAGCGTTATTTATGCTTTTGTTTTAGCTGTCATATTAACTATAGCAGGACTTACTATTTTATATATTATTAACGAAAGAACAGCCATGTTTGGCGCAATATCTATATGTTTATACACCAGTGCGTACACCCCTTTAAAAACTAAAACACCACTATCAGTTTTTGTTGGGGCCATTCCTGGTGCTATTCCTTTTATGCTAGGCTGGGTAGCAGCTACCGGCAAATTTGGTATTGAACCCGGAGTTTTATTTATGCTTCAGTTTTTTTGGCAATTTCCGCATTTTTGGGCGATAGGTTGGTTTTTGCATAACGATTATCAGAAAGCAGGATTTAATATGTTACCCACAGGCAAAAGAGACAAAGGGACTGCTCTTCAGTCAATAATATATACAGCCTGGACTGTACTAATCTCAATAGTTCCTGTATTTGGTTTCACAGGATCTCTAAGGCTTTCTGTTTTGGCAGCAATAATAGTTTTTGCCTGCGGATTGCTATTTTTGCACTATGGGTTTCAGCTATTCAAAAATCAGACAGAGAAAGCAGCACGGCAGCTAATGCTTGCAAGTGTTTTTTACATAACTTCTATTCAAATTATATATGTTTTAGATAAATTTATTAGACTATGGATTTTACAAAAGGAACTACACAGGGCAAACAAAAGCGAGCAAAAAAAATGATGCTATGGTTTGGAATCATTTCTTTAGTAATGTCCTTTGCTGGGCTTACAAGTGCTTTTATAGTTAGCAGTTCGCGTGAAGATTGGTTAGTCAACTTTACATTACCAAGCGCTTTTATTTACAGCACTTTAATAATTATTTTAAGTAGTATTTTATTGTTTTTGGCCAAGCAGAGTTTTAAAAATAATAAATCAGCAATTACATCATCACTTTTAATTGGTGCGTTTGTACTTGGAATTGTATTTATCTATTCCCAAATACAAGGGTTTAATCAAATAATTGCCTCGGGATATAACTTCACAGGACCAACAAGTAATATTACAATTTCCTACATCTACGTTATAGCCGT
>JAQWYU010000089.1 GCA_029253805.1 Flavobacteriaceae bacterium
CCTTGGTAAGCAAAAGCCGTTTTAGAAGTCCAAACATACATATTACCGCCTGGGCTAGAGCCATTGGCTGATTGTGTGCTAAAATAAGATCCGTTAATACTAATATATTCTCCCGCAGATAAAGTAGTCAATAAAGTTCCTGTTGAGTTATCTCCATTTACATACACTTCTGTGTCATCTAAATGAGCTATAATTAAAGGCCTTTCAATATCATCAAATCCGTTAGCTCTAACAAAAACGTATTCACTGTAAGTTTGTCCATCAATTTGAATAGTTTCAAATGGAGCAATTTGATCAATTCCAAAGTCGCGGCCACTAGCGTTACTATTAGTTCCACCAGTAGAGCCACAGTTTACAACAATTGGCTTATTTGAACTTACTAACGCCCCTATAAGACCATCTTTATTTGCTGGAGTTTGAGCAGGATCTATTGCAATTATATAAGTCTCCCCATAATCTAAAATCACTGATAATGGAGTATTATTTTCTATTTCAACTCCTGGAGCTAGGTCGGAGAAGTCTACCTCAGTGTTGTTTTCAGTAGCCATTACTGAAACAAAACTTAGATAATCTGAGTCATTAGAATTAAAATTTCTTGGATTTGTAAAAGTCCCGACCCTAAAAGTAGTGCCTAATCCAGCCAAGCCCTTTGAAACTAATGACGCTGCTTGATATCCGCTATTAGAACCAATAAGTCGAACTGAAGCATACACAGGCTGGTCTGACTGAATTGAATACCCTTTATTTGGGATTAAAGCCCCAGTTGTTCCAACACTTGCAAAAAAAGCTGTGTTTTCTCCGTATCCTATGAAAATCTCCAACGGATCTGCATTCGAAACGTTATAAACTAGAGTGGCGCCTCCAATTTCTGTCACAGAAACATTAACTGAATTCAAACTTGGGGTTGATATATGCAAATACTGATTTTGAGGAGCAGCATTCCAATCATCAGCAGCAGTGATTGGAGGTATGTAATGAGTCCGGCTTAATTGCGCAAAACTCAGTTGAACACATAGAAATAGTATTAAACTGAATATATACCTATAACTCATAAGATTTAAAATGTTTAATCACTAAATAAACTTGAAAATAATTAATTGGTTTAATTAAATGCCAAGTTAGTGATAAATGAATTGTTAATTGAAATATAATTATTATCAAAAATATAATAATTTATTAATAATGGTTTATTTTTGTGAGAGTATTAAAAATCTAGATCATGAAAACAAATCAAGTAATAACTTTCATCGTAAAATGGCTTACAACATACGCTAAAAACGCTAATGTTAATGGATTTGTCGTTGGAGTATCTGGTGGAGTTGACTCAGCAGTCACTTCGACGCTTTGTGCAATGACTGGTCTAAAATTAACCTGTTTAGAAATGCCTATTCACCAGTCTGAAAGTCACATATCTAGAGCTCAAGAACATATGAAACAACTAAAAAAAAAGTTTCCAAATGTTCAATCAGTTAGAGTAAACCTAACTCCAGTCTTTGATAGCTTAAAGAATGAAATTAATCTAAATAAACCCCAAAGTATTGTAGAAATTTCACTAGCAAATTCTAGAGCACGTCTTAGAATGACTACCCTTTACTATTATGCAGCCATCTTACATAGTTTGGTTGCCGGTACAGGTAATAAAGTAGAGGATTTTGGAGTTGGGTTTTATACAAAATATGGAGATGGGGGCGTAGACGTTAGTCCTATTGCAGATCTGCTAAAATCAGAAGTCTTCGAATTAGGATATGCCTTGAAAATTCCTGAAAGCATTCTGAACGCCGAACCTAGCGATGGATTGTTTGGGGATTCTAGATCCGATGAAGATCAAATTGGTGCCTCATACCCTGAGCTAGAATGGGTCATGAAAAGTATTGAAGATGGTAAATCAATTAACGATTTTCAAGGTAGAGAACGAGAAGTTTACGAAATATACTCTAAGTTTAACTCAGCTAATAAACATAAAATGAACCCCATTCCTGTGTGTATTATTCCTGAAAATATTAAACACTAAATTAAATGATCCGAGTTCTAGTTGCAGATCATCAGCCAATTGTAAGCTACGGAATCCGTATGTTGTTTGAAAATTCAACAGACATTAAAATTGTAAATACTGTAAATTCAGCGAAACAACTTTTAGATTACCTAAAAAAATCAAATACTGATATTGTTTTGATGTCAATTGACTTAACGGATATTAATGGAATTACTGTACTTAGAACCATAAAAAAAGAATTTAGAAACGTTTCAGTCATTGTTTTTAGTACTCATCCTGAAGATATATATGCTATCAGTGCAATTAAAGCTGGTGCGTCCGGCTACTTGTCAAAATCAGTAACCACTTCAACCATCAAAAGAGCTATTTTAAAAGTGTATAAAGGAGGCATACATGTTAGTAAAGAGCTTGCTCAAACAATAACTTTTGAAAAGAATAGTCAAGGAACCATGAACCTTTACAAAAAGCTTTCGACTCGTGAGATTGAGGTTTTAAAGCTTATTTCTTCTGGAAAAAGAAATATTGAAATTTCACGCCAACTAAATATTAACGAAAAAACAGTGAGTACCTACAAGCTGCGCCTAATGAAAAAACTTAATGTCTCTAACCTTGTAGATTTAATTGATCATGGGCGGCAAAAGAAGTAATCGCTATAGAACTCTATTTAGCTTTCTGGATAATAGCATTTTTAAATTTGAGTAGTTAAGCACGTCTTCAAGAAACACTCTATGGTTCACCCCTTTATTAGCTTCTTGTTTAATTTCATCAACTTTTTTATCAATTAAATAACAACGTAGCGTTAGAATTGTTTCACTAACTAACTGAGCTATACTTACATCTTTGTGCTTTGGAAAAATATTATTTTTCTCCCATTTATGAAGATTATAACGTTCTTCATTCATTAAAATATTAGATACATCAACTGCTAAAGCAGGGTCTAAGCGATTAACAAAAGATTCAATAACCAAGTCATCAGATTGATTCAAGCTATCAATAATCGTATAATATAAAGTTTTAAAATTTTCGTTAGTAAATTGCATTTCGTCTTCTTGTAAATCCAAAAATATTTTTTCAAAAACTTTAATTTCATGAATAACTGGTTCAAGCACCAACTTGTCTTTGTCATCTTCTTTAAGGATAAGATCTTCAAAGGATTCTTTTCTACTGCCGTAAAGCAATAAAATTTCAATAATTTTTTGTTCTAGCTCGTATTGAATATCTACTTTTTTTAAAGAAGTTTCAGTCTTAACTACTTCAAATACCCTTTGTTTTTTACTGTATAATTTATTCGTGTCACTCTGGGCTTTTTTATCAAGTTGTGATAGAGTACTAAATAAAACTTCTTCGCTTATATCCATAATACGTGAGCACTCACGAACATAAATTTCCTTCTGAATGTTATCTGTAACTTTGGAAATACTCGTCACCATGTCACGAATCAAATTAGCTTTTGCTACAGGATCATTTTGAGCTTCACTCATTAACAAAGATGCTTTGTAGGCAATAAAGTCTTTGGCGTTTGATTTTAAATAATCCTTAAGTTCTTCAAGAGTATTTTGCATAGCGAAACTATCTGGATCCTCACCTTCTGGAAAAGTACAAACCTTAACATTCATGCCCTGCTGTAAAATTAAATCAATCCCTCTCAAGGAAGCTCTAATTCCTGCAGGATCCCCATCAAATAGCACTGTGATATTTTTAGTTAATCGGTTAATTAATCTAATTTGTTCTGGAGTTAATGCAGTTCCAGACGAGGACACAACGTTTTTAATTCCTTTTTGATGAAATTGAATAACATCAGTATATCCTTCAACCAGATAGCAATTATCTTCTTTGGCGATCATTTGTTTTGCGAAGTAGATACCATATAAAACTTTACTTTTGTGATAAATATCGCTTTCAGGAGAGTTTAAGTATTTTGCAGCTTTGTCATTTTTAGCTAAAATTCGCCCTCCAAATCCTAGTACACGGCCAGACATACTATGAATAGGAAAAAGAACTCGGCCTTTAAAACGATCAAATTGTTTCTCACCCTTTACAATTGATAGTCCAGTACTTTCAAG
>JAQWYU010000090.1 GCA_029253805.1 Flavobacteriaceae bacterium
GATTCTATCTCAAACAGTTTGGTTCTAGATTTTGATAAAACTGAAAAAAATAAATATAAAATTCAATTACTTCCTGGAGCTTTGACTGACTTTTATGGGACACAAAATGATACATTAGACTACAGCGTCACAACTAAATTTCAATCTGACTATGGAAACGTAAGGATTAATATACTCAACGGAGTCTTTCCATTGATTATACAAATTGTCAATACAAAAGGAGAAGTTGTTGAATCATTACTTGCAGAAGATTCTTTGACTGTTGATTTTAATGATGTGAGCCCAGGAGTCTATTTTCTTAGGGCTATTTTTGATAGTAATCAAAACGGAATGTATGATACTGGTGATTATTTGAAAAAAATTCAGCCAGAGCGGGTTAGTTATGCTTCAGAACCAATTGAAGTACGTGCTGGCTGGGATACGATTGAGGAATTCGTTTTAACAGATTAGGATTTAATACTGGCTTTGATTAACTCACGATTCATTCGTGCTATGTTTTCTAATGATATTCCTTTTGGACATTCAACCTCACAAGCCCCTGTGTTAGTGCAGTTTCCAAAACCTTCTAAATCCATTTGAGCAACCATGTTTTGAACACGGTCAGGGGCTTCAATTTGACCTTGGGGCAATAAAGCGTACTGAGATACTTTTGCACCCACAAATAGCATTGCAGAAGAGTTTTTGCAACTCGCTACACACGCACCACAACCGATGCATGTAGCAGCATCCATTGCTTCGTCTGCATCATGTTTAGAAATAGGAATTGAATTTCCGTCCTGAGTGTTTCCAGATGTATTCACAGAAATGAAACCGCCAGCGTGTTGTATTCTGTCAAAAGCTGAACGATCGACAACCAGATCTTTAATTACTGGAAAAGCATCTGCTCTAAAAGGTTCAATGAATATTGTATCACCATCTTTAAACTTTCGCATGTGAAGTTGACAGGTTGTTACACGACGGTCAGGTCCATGAGCCTCTCCATTAATGTACAACGAACAAGAGCCGCAGATGCCTTCTCTACAATCGTGGTCAAATGCGACTGGGATATCTCCGTTAGTAATAAGTTGTCTATTGAGTATGTCTAACATTTCAAGAAATGACATATCTGGAGATATATCTTGAACTGGATATTCTATAATCTTTCCTTTTGTCTGGGCGTTTTCCTGACGCCATATTTGTAATATTAAATTCATTTCAATGCTTATTTGTAGGATCGTTCTTTAACTTCAATATTCTCGTAAACAAGTTTTTCTTTGTGTAGTTCAGCATCTTTTGGAGCGCCTTTATATTCCCATGCTGATACAAATTGAAATTCTTTTCTTCGTTTGGCTTCGCCTTCTGCTGTTTGATATTCTTCTCTAAAATGGCCGCCAGCAGATTCTTCGCGAACTAGTGCGTCTTTAGCAAATAGCTCCCCAAGCTCTAAAAAATCAGCTACTCTACCAGCTTTTGCAAGTTCTTCGTTAAATTCATTTTCGCTTCCAGGAACCCTAACGTCTCTATAAAACTCATCTCGCAACGTTGAAATTTCTTCAATAGCTTCTTTTAAGTCTTTCTCATTTCTGGCCATTCCGCATTTATTCCACATGATTTTACCAAGACGTTTGTGAAAATAGTCTACAGGCTTAGTACCATTATTATTGATGAAGTGCTTTATTTCTCTTTTTACTTTGGTCTCTGCTTCTTCAAATTCAATAGAGTCTGTTGAGATAGGTCCAGTTCTAATGTCTTTAGATAGGTAATTTCCAATAGTATATGGTAATACAAAATAGCCATCAGCCAAGCCTTGCATCAAAGCCGACGCTCCCAAGCGATTTGCTCCATGTTCAGAAAAGTTAGCCTCTCCAATTGCATACAAGCCAGGAATGGTTGTTTGCAGGTTATAGTCAACCCAAATACCACCCATAGTATAGTGAACAGCTGGATAAATCATCATGGGAGTTTCGTAGGGGTTCTCATCTACAATTTTCTCATACATTTGGAATAAATTTCCGTATTTACTTTTAACGACTTCTTTTCCTAGGATTTGAATAAGCGAATCATCTTCTTCATTAAGACCTTTTACATGGGCTTTTTCTTTTCCGTATCTAACAATGGCAGCAGCAAAATCTAAGAAAACTGCTTCCCCAGTTTTATTTACTCCAAAACCAGCATCACATCGTTCTTTGGCGGCTCTTGACGCCACATCTCTTGGGACTAGGTTTCCAAATGCAGGATATCTTCTTTCTAAAAAATAGTCACGCTTATCTTCCTCGAGATCTACTGGTTTTAATTGACGATTTTGTATTGCTTTAGCATCTTCTATGTTTTTTGGGACCCATATACGCCCATCATTTCTTAGGGATTCAGACATTAGGGTTAGTTTTGATTGATGATCTCCCGAAACAGGAATACATGTTGGATGAATTTGTGTGTAACAAGGGTTTGCAAAATAAGCGCCACGTTTGTGCGCTTTCCAAGCAGCAGTCACATTACTACCCATGGCATTAGTAGATAAATAAAAGACATTTCCATATCCGCCAGAGCCTAATACAACAGCGTGAGCTGAGTGTCGTTCTATTTCTCCAGTTACTAAGTTACGAGCTATAATTCCTCGCGCTTTTCCATCAACTACAACTACGTCAAGCATTTCGTGACGATTGTACATTTTAATTTTTCCACGACCAATTTGTCGGTTCATTGCTGAGTAAGCCCCTAATAAAAGTTGTTGACCTGTTTGTCCTTTTGCATAAAACGTTCTTGAAACTAAAACGCCACCAAATGAACGGTTATCCAATAATCCACCATAATCTCTTGCAAAAGGAACACCCTGAGCCACACATTGGTCTATTATATTTGTTGAAACTTCTGCCAAACGGTGTACGTTTGCTTCTCTTGATCGGTAGTCACCGCCTTTAACCGTATCGTAAAACAGTCGGTAGGTGGAGTCACCATCTCCTTGGTAATTTTTAGCCGCATTAATGCCGCCTTGTGCTGCAATTGAATGGGCTCTTCGTGGAGAATCCTGAAAACAAAATGCCTTAACATTATAACCAAGTTCGGCCAGGGTAGCAGCTGCAGATCCACCTGCCAGGCCAGTCCCTACAACAATGACGTCTAATAGGCGCTTGTTGGCAGGATTTACAAGATCAATAGTATTTTTGTGATTTGTCCATTTATCCGCCAATGGACCTTCAGGAATTTTTGAGTCTAAAGCCATAATACTATGATTTAGTGTGAATTATTAAAAAAGTGGAAGAGGGCAATTACAATAAACCCTAGTGGGATTAAAATAGCATATGCTATGCCAAGACCTTTCAACGATTGGGTATATTTATTATTCGCTCCCACTGATTGGAATGCTGAATTGAATCCGTGAAGCAAATGGAGCGATAAAAAAATAAATCCAACACAATATAAAACTACACGCCAAAGAGGCACAAACTTATGTTGAAGTTCTTCAAAATAGCGATACCCTGAGCCATCCTCTAAGAGTCCTGAAGAATCCCCAACAACATATTTTATATTTAATTCAGGAATCCAAAAATCGATAAAATGAATGATTAAAAACACTAAAATAAATCCGCCGCTGTAAATCATGTTTCTACTCACCCAAGAAGAATTGGCATTTCCATTATTTCTGGCGTAATTTACTGACCTAGATGATTTGTTCTTAAATTCTAAAACAAAACCCATTACAAAGTGAAAAATAACACCAAAAATTAAAATAGGTTGCAATGCAAATTGAACTAGCGGATTAGTACCCATAAAATGAGACACCTCGTTGAAGGTTTCTGGGTTAACCACAGAAAGTATATTGATAGCAAAATGTTGTAAAATGAAAAACATTAGAAAAAAAGCAGAAAGCGCCATGGCAATCTTTCTTCCAATTGATGAATTTAAAATCCCACTCATTATTTATTAATTTTTACTAAACAAAGGTACTTCACGACAACGTTTTAGACAATTACAAAGTGTTTATTTTCATTATTTAGAATTAATATAAATAATGAAAGTAAACTAGAGCGTGTTAATCATATTTTAAGTTCTTATATTTGACTTAAAATATGATTTGTTATGAAATATCATTCAATTAATCCAGAGTTATTTATTAAGAACAGGCTAAAGCTTAAAAAACAAATGGTTTCAAATTCTATAGCCATATTTAACTCAAATGATATTTTTTCTACGGGAGCTGATAGTACACTTCCATTTGAACAGCATAGAAATATTTTTTATCTCAGCGGAGTAGACCAGGAGGAGAGTATTCTACTTGTTTTTCCAGATGCAAAAAATGAGTTACATCGCGAAATACTGTTTGTAAAAGAAACTAATGATCTCATTTCTATTTGGGAGGGTTCTAAACTTAGTAAAAGACAGGCAACTATCTCATCTGGTATCAAGACAGTTTATTGGTTAGAGGAATTTGAGTCAATCTTTTCTCAGTTGATGGAAGAATCAACACATTTTTATTATAATAATAATGAGCATTATCGACAATCAGTAGTTATGGAAACTCGAGAAGATCGTTTTCTTAAAATGATTAAATCTTCATATCCTGATCATAAGTTACTTCCTAACTTCCCGATTATGGAATCGCTTAGAGGGGTAAAAGAAGTAGAAGAAATTACCCTAATCAAAACAGCATGTGACATCACTGAAAAAGGATTTAGGAGGATTTTAGGGTTTGTAAAGCCCGGAGTTATGGAGTATGAGATTGAGGCAGAATACGCTCATGAATTTCTAAGAAACCGCTCAAAAGGATTTGCATACACACCTATTATTGGTTCCGGATATAATGCTTGTGTGTTGCATTATATAGAGAATAATCAAGAATGTAAAGATGGCGATCTTTTACTAATGGATGTGGCTGCTGAGTATGCTAACTATTCAAGTGATATGACACGAACAATTCCTGTTAATGGTCGATTCACAGCACGCCAAAAAGCAGTTTACCAAGCGGTTTTAAACGTTAAAAATGAAGCCACCAAATTACTTGCTCCGGGAATTATGTGGGACGCCTATCATGTGGAGGTAGGTAAATTAATGACATCCGAACTGTTAACACTAGGTTTGATTGATAAAGCTGATGTGCAAAATGAAGATCCAAAGTGGCCTGCATATAAAAAATATTTCATGCATGGAACTTCCCATCACATGGGATTAGATACTCATGATTTTGGCACTTTGAAATCACCTATGCAGTCCAATATGGTTTTTACTGTAGAGCCAGGAATTTATATTCCTGAAGAAAATATGGGAATCAGACTTGAGGACGACGTAGTGATTCAACCTAGTGGATACCCTATAAATTTAATGCAGAACATTCCCATTGAAATTGATGAAATTGAATCATTAATGAAATCTAATTAAATTTTCTTTCTAAAGATTGGTTACTTGAAGACGTGACTTTAATAGTTTGCATATTTTCAACAGAATAATTATCACTGACTTGACTAACTGCTTTAGTGATGCTTGAAGTATTTAGTTTAGCAACGTTAAATTCCACTGAAGCCAGTTCATTTTTGAAATCTACATTAGCTGACTTCACGCCATCCATTTTTGCTAGTTTTTTCTCAATAGTTTTGGCACAGCCCATTTCACAAGTCATACCTTTGATGTTAAACTCAGCTTTTGAATAAACAGCATTAGGGTCTAGCTTTTGGTTTATTTTTTCTGAACTTAAATTAACAGTTTTGATTTCTGCTTTTTTATCATTCATACAAGACGACAATGTGATTAAAATTCCTGTTATGCTTATAATATTTTTTAAAAACTTCATAGAATTATTTTAAATTTTAAACAAATGTAAAGATATTTGATTGTTTTTTTAATTAATTGCTCAATTTTGTAACCCACAAATAATTAGAAATGAACATTGAACAAAAAAAGTGGTTTTATCTTTT
>JAQWYU010000091.1 GCA_029253805.1 Flavobacteriaceae bacterium
TCAATGCTGATAATTTTTAACTGAGCGGTGCTAACTCCATTTAATAAAAATAATTTATTCATTGTTTTAGGAGTTGAAATAAGAATGTCTGTACCTTCAAATATTTCTGATTTTTGAATATCTATATGTAGCTGTTCGTGTCCAACATAAACACGTAAAGAGCTGTATTTTGTATACACCAAAAAAAGTTCATACAGTTCCATTGCCCGCTCCTTGTTTTCAACAAGAACTACCGCTCTGGGTGCATTTCCAGATGCTTCACATTTTAACTTTTGTAAAGTAGTTAAAATAAGAGTTGTTGTTTTTCCACTATCTTTTGGTGCAGTGCAGTAGACATTCGTTCCACTTTTTATAATAGGAATACTAGCCGTTTGGAAAGTGGTAGGTTCTGTAATGTTGAAAAAAACTAATTTTTCTTGAATATCAGAATGTAATTTTTTGAAAGGCATAGTAATAGAAATCACTGGTTGATGGCGTAGTCTAAGTTGATGGTGCAAATATACGCTGTGGAAACTTATTAAACAGATAAGTTTATTTTCAATTTATTAAATAAAAAATCCCATACTAGTATGTATGTATGGGGTTGTTTTACAGTCTTTTATGATAATATTTATAACTTATATTTTAGTCATCGTTGAGCTAGTGACGAAGCTCATATCTATTCCTTGTACTGACATAGTCATTTCAATTGTTGAAGCTTCTTGAATACCACTGTTAATGTTAACAGTCGATTTTCCATTTATATTTCCTGTTGCAAGTCCAGATACTGTTCCAGAAATATCTAAAAGGACAACTCCGTCATAAATTTTAGATACTGTATATTTTGTCAAAACCTTCATTCCTTGTTTGTCAACCTCAGAAGTCCATGAAGAACCTACCGAAACTTCTTCATCGGGAAAATTAATAGCATTTTGATTATCAGTAAATTGTTCCATTCCAGGGAGTGGTTTAGGTTCCATTCTTACTTCTAAAACATTTCCATAACGATCATAAGTATTGTAGATAGTTGCTTGCAAAATTGGGTCAAATTGAGACTTCATCATTTGCCCCATCGGATCTAATTCCTCATCGGACTTATTTGAATCATAGTTCATCGCCATACCGCCTTCATTCATGGTCATAACGATAGACTCTATTTTTGATTCTAATATAATAGCTTTGTCGTCAGCACTACTTACTGTAGAATTCATTTGCATGATCATATTCATTTCTCCTTGTCCACCCATATTTTGATTTAATTCAACATTAGTTAAATATTTATCTCCTTTATTATAGTTTAGACGTAATAAAACTGATTCTTGTGCAGTAGCTGTGAAATTTGTAATTACTAATGCAAATAAAATTATTTTTTTCATTGTATTTATTTAAAATATGAGGCAATCTACAAATTGGTTCATTAACAACATATAAAATTTAATTATTTTTTTTAAATATTGATTTCAAAATTTAAATTATATAATTATTAACGTTCGCTATTAATATGAATAGTCTAACATAACTTATCTTTATGTTATAATTATAAATCAGAATATTGAATCACTTAAGTTTATTATAATCAGCTCTTCATATTGAATTTAAATACAATGGAACTATTTAACAAAACCAACACTCTTTTTCCAACTACTTACACTGAGATTCTTCAGCGCATTCGTGCTATTGACCCGGTTAAATACAGTTCGACACGAAACTATATAAATGGTCAAGTTACTTTTTTATCTCCATATATATCCAGGGGAATGATTTCTACTAAATTTATATTATCTGAAGTTTTAAAAAAAGGCTATAAACCGGCACAAATTGAAAAATTTATACAAGAACTAGCTTGGAGAGATTACTGGCAACAAGTTTGGGTTTCTAAAGGAACAGCCATTAATACCGACTTGAAACGTCTTCAACAGCCAGTCTCTAATCATTCCATTTCCAAATCAATTGTACAAGCTTCAACAACCATTGAAGCTGTAGATTCAGCTATAGAATCCCTTTACAGTACAGGATATATGCACAACCATTTAAGAATGTATACGGCAGCGATTGCTTGCAATATGGCTCAAAGCCATTGGAAAACCCCTGCCCATTGGATGTATTTCCATTTATTAGATGCCGATTGGGCCAGTAATGCTTTAAGCTGGCAATGGGTAGCCGGAGCAAACGCCAATAAAAAATATGTAGCAAACCAAGGCAACATCAATAAGTACTGCTTTACAGCCCAGAAAAATACCTTTTTAGACGTGCCTTATGAAGCGTTTGCTTCATTACCAATTCCTGAAGTTTTAAAGGACACCCCAGAAATTAAATTAGTGACGCCGCTTCCCAAACAAACAGATGTAACGATAAATCCAAATCTTCCCAGTTGTATTTATAACTTTTATAATCTAGACCCTGTTTGGAAAAATGATATTTCAGCCAATAGAATATTACTCTTGGAACCGTCGCATTTTGAGCAGTATCCAGTCTCTCAAAATACAATTGATTTTATTCTTCGGCTTTCTAACGACAATATAAATAACCTTCAAATTTATATTGGGGAGTTTGATACGCTTGTTAAAGAGTTCAATCTTAAAACGCTTTTTTTTAAAGAACATCCGTTAAGTGGGCATTATCGCGGTAGTCAAGATTCCAGAGATTGGATGTTTGATGTTCAAGGCTATTTTCCATCCTTTTTTTCTTTTTGGAAAAAATGCAAAAAACAACTTAGGTATTGAGTTCAAAAGCTCTCAATATTGTCTGGTTAAAACGAGACCTCCGTTCTCAGGATCATGAACCTTTGTTAAAGGCTGAAAATTCTGGGATTTCGTATATCATTATCTATATTTTCGAACCTTCTAGGATCGAGTATCCAGATACTAGCCCAAGACATTTGCAGTTTGTATACCATTCAATAGCCGCTTTAGATAAAGTATTATGTGAATTTAATAGGCGAGTAGAAGTGTTTTATGGTGAGGCTGTTGATGTGTTTAGTTATTTGAATGAAGAATTTGATATTAATTCCATATTCAGTTACCAAGAAAGTGGGACGCAAGCCTCTTGGGAACATGATAAAAAAATAAAAAAGGTTTGCAAATCCAATCAAATTAATTGGGATGAATCACAGCGAGATGGTATTTTAAGAGGTATAAAAAACAGGAAAGACTGGAACAAAAAATGGCACAAAAAAATGCATACGCCGATCCTTCAAAACAACTACACAATTTCTAAAGATGTGTACTTAGTACATCCCTTTATAATGCCTTCAAAATTTGAATCTAAACTAAAGGAATACCCCAGTCATTACCAACCAGCAGGAGAAAAAAATGCCTGGCGGTATCTAAAGTCTTTTACCAATCAACGTGGGTTTAATTATCAAAGACATATTTCCAAACCAGCGGAAAGTAGAAAGTCTTGCAGCCGCTTATCTCCTTATTTAGCATGGGGCAATATGAGTGTTAAACAAGCTTTTCATTTTATTGGAACCCATCCCAATGGAACCAAAAATAGCAAAGCGTTTTCGGCCATGCTTACTCGTTTGCATTGGCATTGTCATTTTATACAAAAATTTGAAATGGAATGTCGTTATGAGACCGAATGTATTAATAGCGGTTATGAGCTTTTGCCTCATGAAAAAAATGAAGCGTTTATAAAAGCATGGAAAACGGGGACCACAGGCTACCCTTTGATTGACGCGTGCATGCGGGCTGTTGAAACAACAGGTTGGATTAATTTTAGAATGCGTGCTATGGTTGTTTCTTTTTTAACACTCAATTTAGACCAAGATTGGCGTGAAGGGACCTACCATCTTGCTAGACAGTTTCTAGACTATGAGCCTGGAATACACTATCCACAGTTTCAGATGCAAGCCGGGACTACAGGGATAAATACAGTTCGTTTATACAACCCAGTAAAAAATTCACAAGATCATGATCCTGAAGGAATCTTTATAAAAAAATGGATTCCAGAACTAACTAATGTTCCAGTGACGTACATTCACGAACCTTGGACCATGACAGCCATGGAACAGACTTTTTGCGGGGTTGTTATTGGAGAGGTGTATCCGCTACCTATTATAGATTTGCAGCAGAGTTCTCGATTAGCGAGAGATAAAATTTGGGGGCATAAAAAACACCCTGCTGTTCAAAAAGAAAAGAAACGTTTATTAAAAAAACATGTCAATGCGAGGTAATTTTAGGATATTTAATTAACTGATGATTAAAAAGAATGTAAAAATACATATTGTAGGC
>JAQWYU010000092.1 GCA_029253805.1 Flavobacteriaceae bacterium
CCTTCACCAAATGCTATAACTCCAGCAGAGTTGAGCGCCATACAAGCATTTGTATAAGTATTTCCGTCACAGCCGCAAACAGGATTATATTCTTCCGTACATATAGCGGTTAAGTCTATTAGTGATGGATCGATACAACTTGGTAGGAAATCATCATTATCATTAGAATTATCTGAACAACTAATAGCGGTGAGACTCAGAAAGATGAGGCCATATATAATAAATTTCATATAGTTAAAGTTAGTTAACTATTTTACAAAAAACAATAATTATGCAAGTACTTTATTGGTAGCCTGTTTAAATTCCTCCACCAGCTGAAGCTCGATCAGCCTTATCTAAGTTCATTAAAAAAAAAGCAATAGCCAAGAGGACATAGTTAGGCTTTTCTTTTTCTATAAATTCAAATTTATAGTTTGATTTCCAATTATTAACCTGGTGAAAAATTGTTAGGATTGGAAATTTATTGTCTTTATAAAGGGTATACTGTCTTTGGTTAACATACCATTTACCAGTTTTTTTTGATTTCAAAGTGTATTTAGATAATTTGGAGTTCTCATCTTTCAAATGAACCTCTCGACCATTCCTAAAATTAAACACAACCTCCCCTAAGCTACGTCCATTTTCTTCGATCAAGAGGTTTAGCCCCCAAAAACTCTTCTTTTTTATATTGAAGGTTTTATTGTTGTAATGAAATTGTAAATTACGGATCGAATACCATTTTGGGTATTGCCCCTTTAATTTAGTTATCCTATTTTCAATGATTTGGAAATCCTTTCCATCTCTATTAATTTCCAATTTTAGACGCGAGTTTGAATCATTCATAGAAAACGAATTCTAATATAATTTTCCCGATAGTATCTAATGTCAAAATATAGCCCGTTGTGCGTTATTGAGTGACAAGCGTAAATTATTTTAGTCCACATAACTAAACTTATATTTTTGAATTTATTTAAATGGGATTTTCCTTAGAGCTCCACTTAATTTTTTGTTGTGTTTCAAAATTAATAAATTTTCTTAAAAATCCAAATAAGACAATTTTAGCTCCTAATTTAATTAATTTTTTATGAACGTTTAGAAATGACCCCCCCCATTTTTTTATAGTATTGACAGCAATAATTGCCAAATAATCAATAATCAATAATTTATTATTAATTTAAGTCTAAATAATTTAATTATTATTAATTTTAGAATTTTAATTATCTTAAGATGAACGAAGATATTATTTTAGTTATAGGGTCTAATGGGCAGTTAGGGTCTGTATTAACAAGAGAGCTTCAAAAGGTTCATGGACACGACAATGTCATTGCATCTGATCTTTATGTAGACTCTTGCTTTAGTGGGTTATTTGAAATTCTTGACGCAACTAAGATAACAGACATACAAAGGATTGTTAAACAATATTCAGTTACTCAAATATATCATCTTGCAGCAATCTTGTCAGCTAAAGGCGAAGAAAAGCCATTAAGCACTTGGAATTTAAATATTAAAATGATGCTTAATGTTTTTGAGGCAGCAAGGTTCTCCACAGTTAATAAAGTGTTTTTTCCTAGCTCAATTGCAGTTTTTGGAGATAAAGCTCTTTTAGAACAAACTCCTCAATCTGCATGTTTGAATCCTGCAACTGTATATGGAATCAGTAAAGCCGCTGGTGAAAACTGGGCCCAATATTATCATACTAACTACGGACTAGATATACGCTCCATAAGGTACCCTGGCATTATTGGGCATCAGTCAATGCCTGGAGGAGGCACAACAGATTATGCTCTTGATATTTATCATAGCGCTGTAAGGCTAGAATCCTACAGCTGTTTTTTAAAAGCAGAGACTAAATTGCCAATGATATTTATGGACGATGCTGTGAGAGCTACCGTTGAACTTATGAAAGCGCCTAAAGAAAACATTAAGATAAGAACCGCTTACAACTTAGGTGCGATGAGCTTCGATCCAAGTGAAATCACTGCAGAAATTAAACAGACTTATCCTGATTTTATAGTTGACTATTGCCCCGACTCTAGACAATTAATTGCCGATAAATGGCCAAAAAGTATTGATGATTCCGAGGCCAGGAGTGACTGGGGCTGGAAGCCAGAATATAATTTAACAACGATGACTACTGAAATGATAGAGAAGTTAAAAGAGAAGTATAATACCATTAAATTAAAATAATAAGCGATGTACGGAGCTATTAAGGAAAACTTACAAAAGGAACTAAAAGAGATTGAGGAAGCTGGTCTATACAAAAAGGAGCGTAT
>JAQWYU010000093.1 GCA_029253805.1 Flavobacteriaceae bacterium
AGGTGATCTAAATCGTCAAAGTCTTGCCTTTTTAAATGAAACATTTAGTAGTTTTTGAATTGATTAATTTTGACACTGGTTGCTTTTAAATCAAACATTAGACTATACAGACCAAAAAAAGTTCTGTTTATGTATATAAAATGTTTGGAGCCTCTGTTTGCATTAAATTTCCTAAGCTCAGTACTTTTACTGTAACGTTCGCTAAGTTTTCCTATTTTATTAAAAAATTCTGGATTTGAGAAATCAAATATTTCATCGTGAAAAGGTAGTGTGAAAACACTTAATAGCTCATGAAACATTTCAGTAAAAAAACCTAACTCTTCTTTGGTGTCGTTTGGAGTTAATATTTCTAGTTCATAAAGCTTTTCTTTAAATATTACTGGATTATTAATTATTTTAACGTCCGAGAGTTCAAAATATGGTATGTAGAAATTATTTGGAATTGATTTCATGCATCCAAAATCTAAAGCTATTAGTTGAGCATCTTCATTAATTAAAAAATTTCCCGGGTGAGGATCTGCGTGTACTTTTTTGAGTATGTGAATTTGGAACATATAAAAGTCCCAAAGTGCTTGTCCAAGTTGATTTGATTTTTTTTTGTCAGTATTTTTTTTTGTAAAAACAGATAAATGTTCACCTTTCATAAAATCCATTGTGATTATACGATCTGAAGAATAATTTTGGTAGTATTCTGGAAATAACAGGTTTGGAATGTGAGCACATGATTTAGCAATTTCTTTACTTTGTGAGATTTCAAGATCATAGTTAGTCTCCTCTACTAATTTGTCTTCAACTTCTTGAAAATACTTATCGGAGTCCTTTCCTTTGATATTGAACATTTTAATAGCAATTGGTTTAACTAATGATAAGTCTGATTTTATACTATCAGCAACACCTGGATATTGAATTTTAACTGCTAGTTTCTTCCCTTTTAGTTCAGCTTTGTGTACTTGGCCTATACTGGCAGCGTTAACAGAACTGGAGTCAAATTTATCAAAAATTTGATTCGGATGGTTGCCAAAATATTTTTTGAAAGTTTTTATTACCAGTGGCGGTGATAAGGGCGGTACAGAAAATTGTGCTAGTGAAAATTTGTCTACATAAGCCTGAGGCAATAGGCTTTTTTCCATGCTTAACATTTGAGCTACTTTTAAAGCACTGCCTTTAAGTTGCTTCAGCCCTGAGTAAATATCTTCAGCATTATTTTTATTAAGATTATGTTTTGCTTCTGATTCAGTTTTAACCAATTTCTCTCCATAATACTTAATGTAGTTAACTCCAACCTTGGCGCCAGTTGTAACGAGTTTTCCCGCTCTTTTAATTTTTGATGTTGGTATGCTATCGATTGACTTCATTTAGTTCATGCTGATTTTTTCTTTGATTATGAACTTACCAAAATCAACTAAGCTATTTAATGGTGAGATATTTATCAGGTCGAAACTAGCGTTGATTGATTTTTCTATAAAAAGATCTGTTTTTTCAAACGATTTGGAGCGATCATCTATCCAAAACTTAAGAGTTAACATTAGCTGAATCCAATAAGTCTCATGGACAACATTATCTTTAATTTGCTCTAATTGTTTATTTTTGATTTTTAGTACTTCGATGTCTAATTGATTTATATACTTTAAAAACTCATATCTTAAACCTTTAAGTTTTTTTAAATTTTCTAGTTGATTTTTGCTTTCGCTCAAAGAATAAATTACATAGCTTCTGTTAGCAGTGAGGTATTCAAAAAATGTAAAATAGAAGCTCAGTAATTGATTCCTGGAATCATATTTAGGGTAGTCTTTTGAGGACTCTAGAACTTCAATTGTACTTGTGAAAAACTGAATAAAAACAGCTTTCTCTAAAGAATCAAAGTCCCCAAATATTTCATAAAAATCTGATTCTTCAAAACCATTTAATTTTGAGAATAAATAAATTGATTTTGGAGCCTGGTTATGTTGTAACACATAATCCATGTAAAGTTCTATAATTTTTTTTTGGGTAATTGATTTCTTCTTAGCCATAATATATTCAGTGTATGATGTAAAAGTAAGCGTAGTTTAAAAGTAAATCTATACAATTAAACAAACATTAACATTTTTCATCACAACAATTTTCATCTTTCACAAGCTTACAGCTAAATACCGCTAACAGCATTCCTA
>JAQWYU010000094.1 GCA_029253805.1 Flavobacteriaceae bacterium
CTTTTCACCATCAAAATAAATCGCCGAAATTGGTTTACTAGGAATCCATTTTTCTAAAACTATCATATCATCTTCAAAATGAGAAGTTATTTCAGGAACTATTGTTTTTACTGTTCCGGACTGGGTAATTATTAAAATACGATCTTCTCCTCTAAATTCCCCGATTAAGTCCCCTCGCCCATCTACGTTTAAGCGCTGAATGGTGTTGTCAAACCATATCTTTCTTGGCTTAAGTGTGCTAACACCTTTTTCTTTAAGCTCAACTCTCTTGACGGAATTTTTAGTAACAATATTCCCTTTAGAAACGCGTCCTTTAATATTAATACTTGCAAAATCAATATCCCATTTTAGCTTTTTTATATTTCCTACTTGACGCAACAAAACTGTAACCAATTCACCTTCTCCATTAGGATTAGCTGAGAAATACAGCACGCTTGACGCTGGTTTTCCATTTGTTAAATTATACTCGCGATCTCTAGTCACACTGGTAACTGCAAATCGCTTAATATATGATGCTCCGGCCTTACCGTCCTTGTAGATCATATTGTATATTGTACGATTGTCTTTTTTCTTAAACACAGCAACATGGATTATATTTTTACCAATAAAGGTTTTGTTATCAACTTTTGTAACCATCATTTTTCCATCACGTGTAAAAACTATAATGTCATCAATATCACTACAATCACAAACATATTCCTCGCGTTTTAACCCAGTCCCAATAAAACCTTCATTTCTATTAACAAAAAGTTTAGTATTTCTAATAATCACTTTAGTTGCATCAACATCATCAAAAATTTTAATTTCTGTTTTACGATTTTTTCCTTTTCCATAGTTAGCTTTTAATCTCTTAAAGTAATCTATAGCGTAGGTAATTAGATTTATTAAATATCCTTTTGTTTCAGCTATTTGTTCCTCTAAAGCATCAATTTTTTGTTGTGCCTTTTCAATATCAAATTTGGATATTCTTTTGATCCTAATTTCAGTTAAACGAGTAATGTCATCTTCTGTAACATAACGTTTTAGATATTTTGTATGTGGTTGAAGCCCATTTTTAATAGCGCTTATTACTCCATCCCAAGTTTCTTCATCCTCTATGTCACGATATATTCTTTTTTCAATAAATATGCGTTCCAAAGAAGCAAAGTGCCATTGATTTTCAAATTCTCTAAGCTTAATTTCTAATTCCTGTTTAAGCAGATCAACTGTGTGATCGGTAGACCTTTTCAGCATTTCAGAAACTCCAACAAATAATGGCTTATTGTCCTCAATTACACATCCAAGGGGAGATATTGAGTTCTCGCAAGAAGTAAAAGCAAAAAGTGCATCGATTGTTTTATCAGGTGAAATCCCAGCCGGTAAGTGCACAAGAATTTCTACATCTGCAGCAGTATTATCCTCAATTTTTTTAATTCTAATCTTACTCTTCTCATTAGCTTTAAGAATAGAATCTATTAACGATGAAGTTGTAGTGCCAAATGGAACCTCTGTAATTACTAATGTATTTTTATTTAGTTGAGAGATTTTAGCCCTACAACGAACTTTACCCCCTCGTAATCCGTCATTATAATTAGTAAAATCTGCAATTCCACCAGTTGCAAAGTCAGGAAAAATAGTAAACCGTTTTCCGCTAAGGTGTTTAATGGAAGCGTCTATAAGTTCAATGAAATTATGCGGTAAGACCTTAGTGGAAAGCCCTACAGCAATTCCTTCTGCACCTTGAGCCAGTAACAAAGGAAACATAACAGGAAGATTAATTGGCTCTTTGCGACGACCGTCGTATGAAGCTTGCCATTCTGTAATCTTTGGATTAAAAATGACTTCTAAAGCAAATTTAGATAATCGAGCTTCAATGTATCTTGAAGCAGCTGCTCGGTCACCAGTAAGTACATTTCCCCAATTCCCTTGGGTGTCGATTAGTAAATCCTTTTGACCAATCTGAACCATAGCGTCTGCTATACTAGCATCTCCATGTGGATGATACTGCATTGTGTGACCTACAATATTTGCTACTTTGTTATATCGTCCATCATCAAGGTCCTTCATTGAATGTAATATTCTACGCTGAACAGGCTTAAAACCATCTTCGATTGCTGGAACAGCACGTTCTAGGATTACATAAGATGCATAATCTAAAAACCAATCTTTAAACATTCCAGTAACTCGAGTTATAGTCACTTGGTTTTCTGGCAATTCATTATCTATAATATCATCATTTTCTTCAATCATAACTCTTCTTCAATAATATCTAATTCCACTTTTAGATTTTCGATAATAAATTTTTGACGATCTGGGGTGTTTTTGCCCATATAAAACTGTAGTAATGTCTCTATGGTCATATCTGAATCTAACATTACCGGATCAAGACGAATATCGTCACCAATAAAATATTTAAATTCATTTGGAGAAATCTCTCCTAAACCTTTAAATCGAGTTATCTCTGGTTTTGGTTTTAATTTTTGAACAGCATTTCTGCGTTCATCTTCTGAGTAACAATAAATTGTTTCTTTTTTGTTCCTAACTCTAAATAAAGGAGTTTGTAATATGTAAAGGTGGCCTTCTTTGATAATTTCTGGAAAAAATTGAAGAAAGAAAGTTATTAATAACAAACGAATATGCATGCCGTCAACATCAGCATCAGTAGCAATTACTATGTTATTGTATCGTAAATCTTCAATCGATTCTTCAATATTTAATGCAGCTTGAAGAAGATTAAATTCTTCATTTTCGTAAACAATTTTTTTAGTCAATCCATAGCAGTTTAAGGGTTTACCTTTCAAACTGAAAACAGCTTGGGTATTGACATCTCTAGATTTTGTTATGCTACCTGACGCGGAATCACCTTCAGTAATAAACAAAGTAGACTCAAGATTCCGTACATTTTTTATATCACCAAAATGAACGCGACAATCTCTCAATTTTTTATTGTGAAGGCTTGATTTTTTTGCTCTGTCTCTTGCGATTTTACGAATACCTGATAGATCTTTTCTTTCTCTCTCAGCTTGTAAAATTTTACGTTGTATAGCATCAGCTGTTTCAGGGTTTTTGTGTAAAAAATTATCTAGTTTGGTTTTTAAAAAATCATTTATGAATGTTCTAACTGTTGGGAGATTCCCTCCCATGTCAGTTGATCCTAATTTAGTTTTTGTCTGACTTTCAAATACTGGCTCCATAACCTTAATGGCAATTGCAGAAATTATAGATTTTCTAATATCTGAAGCATCATAATTCTTTCCATAGAACTCTCGTATTGTTCTAACAAATGCTTCTCTAAAAGCTGCTAAATGAGTTCCTCCTTGGGTTGTATTCTGGCCATTCACAAACGAATGGTATTCTTCACTATATTGTGTTTTACTGTGTGTAAGAGCTACTTCAATATCTTCTGATCTAAGATGAATTATGGGATATATCATATCCGAAGTATTTGTATTATCCAAAAGAAGATCTTTTAAGCCATTTTCACTTAAAAACTTTTCACCGTTAAACAAAATGGTTAAACCTGGATTTAAATACACATAGTATTTCAACATACGTGAAACGTATTCAGTTCTATATTTATAGTTTTTAAATATAGCTTCGTCTGGCACAAATGATACTTTTGTTCCTTTCCGCCGCGTGGTGTCTTCTAATAAATCTTGTTTATTTAATATACCAGACGAAAATTCTGCAGAGGCTGATTTGCCTTCTCTTGTAGACTCAACTCTAAAAAAAGAAGATAATGCATTTACAGCTTTTGTCCCAACGCCGTTTAGACCAACAGATTTTTTAAAGGCTCTAGAATCATATTTGCCACCTGTATTCATTTTAGAAACAACGTCGACTACTTTTCCTAAAGGGATTCCACGCCCAAAATCTCGTACAATTACTTTACTTCCTTGAATTGAAATTTCAATAGATTTACCAGCTCCCATTACAAATTCGTCAATAGAATTATCTAGCACCTCTTTAAGTAAAATATAAATACCGTCATCAGCGGAGGAACCGTCACCTAGCTTTCCTATATACATCCCAGGGCGCATACGGATATGTTCCTTCCAATCTAGCGATCTAATATTATCTTCTGTATAAGCTGAGTTTTGAGACATAATAATTATAAGACTGGTGGCTAATATAGTACATCACTACATTAAATAAAACCTTTAAAACACAAATTAATTAACAAAAAAGCCAATATTGTTGAGAACATTGGCTTTGTAATAATTTAATATAATATTTACTAAACATTGAATAGAAAATGCATTATGTCACCATCTTTAACAGTGTAGTTTTTACCCTCTACTCGCATTTTACCAGCTTCCTTCACTTTTACTTCTGATCCGAAATTAACAAAGTCATCATAATTAATCACTTCTGCACGAATAAATCCTTTTTCAAAGTCGGTGTGAATTACCCCGGCTGATTGAGGAGCCGTACTACCAATATTAATTGTCCATGCACGTACTTCTTTTACTCCAGCTGTAAAATATGTTTGCAAGTTTAATAGCTTATATGCTGAACGAATAAGTTTGGCAGAACCTGGCTCATCAAGACCAATGTCTTGAAGAAACATTTTACGTTCCTCAAAATCGTCCAATTCATTTATGTCTGCTTCTGTCCCCACTGCAAGTACTAAAACTTCTGCATTTTCACTAACTACATTTTCTTTAACTTGGTCAACATATGAATTTCCTTGAAGTGCTGAGTTTTCATCAACATTACATATATACATAACTGGTTTATCAGTTATAAATTGTAAAGGTTTTACAATTTCTATATAATCATCTTCCAAAAATTCTATTGCACGAACAGAAATTCCTGACTCTAGTTTATTTTTTATTTTCAGAAGTACAATTTCTTCCTTTTGGGCTTCTTTGTTGCCTGTTCTAGAAGCACGTTTTACTTTTTCTAATTTTTTTTCTGTTGTTTCTAAATCTTTTAATTGAAGTTCCATGTCAATGGTTTCCTTATCTCTAATTGGATCAACACTTCCATCTACATGTATAATGTTATCGTTATCAAAACAACGTAAAACATGAAGAATTGCATCTGTTTCCCTAATATTGCCTAAAAACTGATTTCCCAATCCCTCTCCTTTACTTGCCCCTTTTACTAAGCCTGCTATATCTACAATTTCAACAGTAGCTGGTACGACACG
>JAQWYU010000095.1 GCA_029253805.1 Flavobacteriaceae bacterium
CCCAGGCCTTATTTTGGAATTGAGTTATGCTAGCAATACGATTTTATGCAGTAAGGTTATATTAAACCCTACAAAACTAATCAAAATAGAGCCTCCTAAAAAGGGAGAAACCGTATCGCAGCTTGAATATGATAAAATCGTAGAAAAAAAGATGGATGAAATGTCTCAAAGAGGGCCGACGAGGGTTCAGATTGAGGTCATGGACTAATTTAAATAAATTTTAACGTATTACCATTAAACTATATGTAGTTTAGCCTGTCGATATAAATAAATAAAAATTATGTTTTCTTTTAATAAGTTACAACAAATTACATTGGGAGTAATTTTTTTGCTTTCCACATTCAGTTACGCTCAAGATTTTCAAGGTAAAGCGTATTATTTTTCCAAGACATCTGTTGATATGGATGGATGGGGTGGTCGTAAAATGTCTGACCAACAAAAAAAACAAATTGCAGACCGTATGCGAAGTATGTTTGAGAAAACATACATTCTTACTTTCGATAGGGAATCGTCAACCTACATGGAAGATGAGGTTCTTGAAGCCCCTGGCCGAGGTGGTGGGTTTGGTATGTGGGGAAAAAGTTTTTCTTCTGGCTTACAGTATAAAAATATAAAAAGTAAACGTTTACTGCAGGACCAAGAGTTTTTTGGAAAACAATTTTTAATTTCAGATTCCCTTACCAACCTTGAATGGCAATTGACCACTGAAACGAAACAAATTGGTCAATATGTTTGTATGAAAGCGATAGCAACCAAAAAAGTCGATGAATTTGACTGGCGAAGCATGCGAAGAAAAAAACCTTCTAAATCCTCAAACACTAAGAAAGATTCCACCAAAACAACCAATATTTCTGATGATATCGAAATACCAAAGGAAATTGAAGTTACAGCGTGGTACACTCCACAGATTCCTGTTAGTCAAGGACCTGGAGATTTCTGGGGATTACCCGGCCTAATACTTGAGGTTAACACTGACAAAACAACTATTTTATGTTCCAAGATCATAATGAATCCTGAAGAAAAAGAAGTTATTGAAGCTCCAGAAAAAGGAGAGGTTGTAAGTCGTGCTGAATACAACGACATAGTAAAGAAAAAAACTGAAGAGATGCGCTCCATGTATGGAGGCAGAAATAGAAGGAGAAAATAATACAAACACAGAAATCGTTGCCTTATGAAATACATTTTATCTATAATTTTACTCGCATTTAGTATTACAGGATTCTCTCAAGTCAAGTTAGAGGGGGTCATTAAAGATAGCCTGGGTAGCCCTTTAGAATTAGCCAATGTTATCGCTATTAATAAAGCAACTAAGTCATTAGATTCGTATGCTATAACTAACGATGATGGTGTTTTTCGTTTAAATCTAAAAAAGAATACTACTTATTCGATTCAAGCTAGTTACATAGGGATGAAGTCTTTAGACCAGCCTTTACAAACTAAAGAAGATGATATGGTTCAGGACTTTGTACTTGTCCAGGATAATTCTTTGGATGAAGTAGAATTAACCTATGAAATGCCTGTGACCGTTAGCGGAGACACCTTGGTTTATAATGCTGATTCATTTAATACTGGTACTGAAAGAAAATTAGAGGACGTTTTAAAAAACCTTCCCGGAGTTGAGATTAATGATGATGGCCAAGTTGAGGTTGAGGGTAAGGTGGTGAGTAAACTCATGGTTGAAGGAAAAGATTTTTTTGATGGGGATACTAAGTTAGCCACAAAAAACATCCCTTCCAATGCTGTAGATAAGGTTCAGGTTTTAAAAAACTATTCGGAAGTGGGACAACTTGGTGGTGTCACTAATAACCAAGACAATATAGCTATTAATGTCAAGCTTAAAGACGGAAAGAAAAACTTCTGGTTTGGTAATGTCACAGCTGGGGGAGGTAATTCAGACGCCAACGAACTTTATTTAGCCCAACCTAAGTTATTTTATTATAGTCCTGAATACAGTGTTAATTTTATTGGAGACTTAAATAATATTGGTGAAGTTGGATTTTCCCGACGAGACTATTATAATTTTTCGGGTGGATTTAAATCACCGAGCCGAAATAGCGGTACAAACTTAAGTCTGGGCAATAATGATATTAGTGCTTTAGTATTACAAAATAACAGAGCTAAAGATATTAACACCAAGTTTGCCGCTGGTAATTTTAGTTGGTCTCCAAAAAAAACTTTAGATTTAGGTGGATTTGCTATCTTTTCAAATACTAAAAATGAATTACAAGAAAATAGAAGCACTCAATATTCAGACGCTGACTTAGGCATTCCTAATGAAGACACACAAAGTAATACCATTCAAAATAATGATCTAGGATTATTTAAGCTGACTACGAAGTTTCAACCAAATCCTAACAATCAACTTGAATACGAAGCCCTTGGTAATTTATCTAAAAGCTCTCAAGACCAACAATTCAATTCATCTGTTAATGGTTCAATTAACCAGCTTGAGGATATTAACCCATTCAGTTTCAACCAAAGTTTGAATTATTATTATACACTTAACGAAACCAACATTTTTGCTTTTGAGGCTCAGCATTTAATTAAAGACGAGGACCCTTTTTACAACGCCATTTTAGAAGATAAGGATAATTATAACGGAACAGCCAATGATTTAGGTTTGAACGGTTCACAAATAGATTATAATCTAGCTCAGGAAAAGAGAGTACAGTCAAATCAAGTTGATGCTAAGTTGGACTATTGGAATATTCTCAACAAAAAGAGTAATATTAATTTTACACTTGGAACCATAGCAAGTCGTCAGCAATTTGATTCTAATATCTTTCAAAATTTAGATGATCAGTCAGTTTTTGATCCAACTCCTACAATTGCCGGAGGTTTATCAACTAATGATATTGCTTATAATTTTTCAGACGTTTATTTAGGGTTACATTACCGATTAAAATACAATAATTTCACTTTTACACCTGGTGTTTCAGCGCATGCATATTCAATTTCAAACACTCAATTTAATGAGAAAACAACTGATAATTTTTATAGGTTTTTACCTGATTTTAACATGAGATATGATATTAAAAAGAGTGAAACATTGAATTTAACATATCGAATGCAAACACAGTTTACAGATGTTTCACAGTTTGCAAGTGGTCTAGTTTTGAATAACTATAATTCGTTATTTACTGGGTCACCAGAGCTGGAAAGTGCGCTTTCTCATAATATAAACTTATCATACTATAGCTTTAATATGTTTAATTATACTAATATTTTTGCTAACATCAATTACAGTAAAAGCATTGATAACATTAGAACTGAATCTATTTTTACTCCAGGAAGTGTAATTCGAGTTTCTACCCCTTTTAATTCCAATTTTGCAGATGAAAATTTATCAGCAAGCGGGCGTTACCAGCGTACTTTTGGAAAACTGAGAGGATCTGTAAGAGCCAATTTAAATTACTCTAAGTTTAATCAATTTATTCAGGGTAGACGTTCTGTTAATGAAAGCTTTTCACAAACTTATAGAGCTGAATTTCGTACTAATTTTAGAACAGCACCTAACGTTGATTTAAGCTACCGTTACTCAATTCAGGATAATAACTTAGGAGCTAACACCACTAAATTTTTTACTAAAAGTCCTACGATTGAAATAGATGCATTATTTCTAAAGTCCTTTACTTTTAGAACGGATTACTCTTATAATGATTTTAGCGATGAGCAGAATTCAATTAATACCTATGAATTTTGGAATGCTTCTCTTTCTTACAGAAAAGATGAAGACTCAAATTTTGAGTATGAACTGAAGGCTACCAACATTCTTGATACACGGTCACAAAACCAAAGTAATGCCTCTAATATTTCAGTCAGTGCAACCGAATACTTTATCCAACCACGCTATTTAACCTTCCGCGTACGTTATGAACTTTAATCCTTGATTAACTTGGTGCCAAAGTTTTTAATAGTTGCCTTTTGACAAGCATATAATATCTCTTTTTTTATATATAAATTGCTTACTTCAAATATTATTAGTTAACTAGCTGATAAACTAATATTTAAATCAATGAAAAGATAGGATTCACTATAAAGAGAAAGCCCGACTTCAAGTATTTACAAGAAAATAAAAATCAGTGTATTGAACCCTCTTGGATTTAATATAATGAAGATTTTTACAGATTAAAATTTGAAGATCCATTCATTTCTAGTATTATAGGTCTATCAGCTCTAATTGTTACTATTATATTTGTAGTTTTTTAATTAATGAGAGTTTTTATCCTAGATATATTATTTCTTTGATTTTAGTACCATGGCTCTCAAGTTAGTCTTCAGTCTTAAATGCTTTTTTTATAGCGTCAACGTAGTCTAGTTTTTCCCAAGTAAATAATTCTACTTTTAATGATTTACTTTCTCCATTGGGTTGATGAAAAACTTTTGAAACATACTTATTTTCACGCCCCATATGCCCATATGCAGCAGTTTCACTATAAATAGGGTTTCTAAGTTTTAGTCGTTTTTCAATAGCTGCAGGTTTCAAGTCAAATAACTTTGAGATCTTAATAGCAATTTCTCCATCAGTTAAATTATAGGGACAAGTGCCATAGGTATCAATAAATATCCCCATTGGTTCTGCAACTCCAATAGCATAACTCACTTGAACTAAAACTTCTGAACACAGTCCAGATGCTACCATATTTTTTGCGATGTGACGGGTTGCATACGCTGCACTTCTATCTACCTTACTGGGGTCTTTCCCAGAAAAAGCTCCGCCGCCGTGAGCTCCTTTTCCTCCGTAAGTATCAACAATTATTTTACGACCTGTTAAGCCAGTATCTCCATGAGGCCCACCTATTACAAATTTTCCAGTTGGGTTGATGTGATAGGTAATTTGATCGTTAAAAAGTTTTTGTATATGTGCTGGGAGTTTGGCGATAACTCTAGGGATTAATTTTGTTTTTAAATCTTTACGGATTTCAGCTAACATGGTGACTTCATCATCAAAATCATCATGTTGTGTAGAGATCACTATTGCGTTTATGCTTTTAGGGGTATTATCATGATCATATTCAATTGTAACCTGACTTTTAGAATCGGGTCTTAAATAAGGAATGTCTGTTCCTTCTCGCCGCATTGCTGCAAGTTCAATTAATATCCGGTGTGAAAGATCCAATGCTAAAGGCATGTAGTTCTCGGTTTCATTGGTTGCATAACCAAACATCATTCCTTGATCCCCAGCTCCTTGTTCTTCATCTCCTCTTTCTACTCCTCTGTTAATGTCTTCAGATTGTTCGTGAATTGCTGAAAGTACTCCACATGAGTTGCCGTCAAACATATAATCGCCCTTTGTGTAGCCTATTTTATTTATGGTGTCACGTGCAATTTTTTGTACGTCAAGATAGGTTTTAGATTTAACCTCTCCTGCTAGGATTACTTGGCCAGTAGTCACCAAAGTTTCACAAGCAACTTTTGAATTTGGATCAAAAGCTAAAAAATGATCAATTAGTGCATCGCTAATTTGGTCTGAAACCTTATCAGGGTGACCTTCTGAAACGCTTTCGGAGGTAAATAAGTAACTCATAAATTATGTTTTTAAAGAACAAAGAAATTTAGATTGCAGTGCTGTAGAGTAGAATGTACTGCTTTAGCTTTTTTTTGTGAGGTTGCAATCAGATCAAATTTATCCTCTAGATTTAGAATACAAATTTACATAATATAGAACTAATAAAAAAACTTTATCTATAACACTATTGTTATTGAGATTTTATTTCTGTGATAATATTTAACCGATAAGCAATACAAAAGAGTTTATCTTTAGTTGTATTCTTCAATATGTGTAAAAAAAATAGTATTTAGCTAATGGATAGCTACTTTTATTAAATTATTCATAATTATTCCGACTAAATAACAAAAACAATAAATTAAATTTTGATTAATATAAAAAATAGATACTTTAGCTTCACAGTTAATTAATTATGGTAAAATTAAATTATATTTTCTATAGCTTTTATTATTTCTTTTTTGGAAAAGAAGTCGAGACTCTATATGTGTAATTTATCAATATAAATTTTAAATATAAGTCTCGATGTTAACATCGAGATTTTTTTTTATGATAAAAAGAGTAGCCATACAGGGAATTGAAGGGTCTTTCCACTACATTGTTTCTAAATCATATTTTGACGAGCCCGTAAAGATATGTCCATATCTTTCATTTGGTGATGTTGTAGACAGCTTAACGTCTAAAAATACAGATATAGCTATTATGGCATTAGAAAACTCTATAGCTGGATCAATAATTCCCAATTATGCTCATATTGATGATCAAAATCTTCATATTACAGGAGAATTTTTTCTAGAGATACAACATAATCTAATGGCGCTTAGTGGACAAAAAATTAGTGATATTAAAGAAGTACTATCACACCCAATGGCCTTGTTGCAATGTAAAGAGTTCTTTAGGCGTCACCCGCATATAAAATTAATAGAGGATTCAGACACTGCTGAAGTTGCAAGAAGAATCCAGAACAACCAAATTATGGGAGTTGCTGCAATAGCTAGCAAAGAAGCCGCCCGAATATTTAACTTAAATATCTTAAAACAGAGCATACAAACCATAAAGCACAATGAAACACGTTTCGTGATTGTTGAAAGAATACTTGAACCAAAAAACACTAATCTTGTAAATAAAGCTTCTGTAAAATTCTTATTAGACCACAAGCGAGGAAGTCTAGCGGCTATGCTCAATGTAATGAGTGATTGTAATTTAAATTTGACAAAAATTCAATCACTTCCAAAAATTGACACTCCATGGAAATACGCCTTTTTTGTAGATATTACTTTCAAATCATACGCAGATTATCAAAAAGGAAAAGCAATCATGGAAATTATGGCTGAAGAATTTAAAATATTAGGTGAATATAAAAACGCAAAAAAATAATGACTACTGCTGATCGATTACTTACAGTTGAAGAATATTACTTTTCAAAAAAATTAAGAGAGGTGAATACACTTAAGTTAGGTGGAGCGCCTATTATTAATTTAGGAATAGGCAGTCCTGATCTAGCCCCTCCAAAAGGAGTGATTACTGCGATTACAAAAAGTATGTCCGATGCCTCTGCTCATAAGTATCAAAGTTATCAAGGACTACCAGAACTTCGTTCAGCAATATCAGGTTTTTACAAAGCACATTATGATATTATGCTAAACTCTGAGACTCAAGTGCTCCCATTGATTGGTAGTAAAGAAGGTATTATGCATATTTCGATGGCCTATCTCAACCAGGGGGATGCAGTCTTGATTCCAAATCCAGGCTATCCCACTTACATGTCAGTCACAAAGTTATTAGGAGCCATTCCTGTTTTTTACGATTTGAAAGCAGCTTCAAATTGGCAGCCTGATTTAGTTTCATTAAATGCTATGGATGTTTCTAAGATCAAACTAATGTGGGTTAACTATCCACATATGCCAACAGGGACTTTGGGTGACAAAGAAATTTTAAAAGGACTTGTTGATTTTGCAAAAAAGAATGACATACTACTTGTTAATGACAATCCCTACAGCTTTATTTTAAATGACAACCCATTTAGTATTTTCAATATTGAAGGAGCTGATGAAGTTTGTTTAGAACTGAACTCTTTAAGCAAAACATTTAATATGGCTGGATGGCGTGTCGGCATGTTAATTGGCGATAAAGCTTATATAAATAGTATTGTCAAGGTGAAAAGTAATATGGATTCTGGTATGTTTTATGGGATCCAAAAAGGAGCAATTGAAGCACTTAATAGTCCAAAAAATTGGTTTAGTGATTTGAACTTCGTTTATTCTGAACGCCGAAAATTGATATGGGAATTGGCAACTGCCTTAAACTGTAATTTTGAAGTAAATACTTCTGGTATGTTTGTATGGGCTAAACTTCCAGATGGGGTGTCATCTGTGTCATTCATTGATAAAATGTTAAAGGAGTATAATTTGTTTATTGCACCCGGTAACATATTTGGATCTAATGGCGAGGGTTACATTCGCTTTTCATTATGTGCGCCAGAAGATATTATTAAAGAGGCCATAAAACGGGTTATATGAAAAATATAAGTATCATAGGGGTTGGGTTAATCGGGGGTAGTTTTGCATTAGATCTTAAGGATCATATTCCTGGTGCTTCTATTTCTGGAATTGATCAAAATCTTAATCATTTAAAGGAAGCGTTAGAGTTAGGTATAATTGATTTGGCCGGAGATCTAGAAACGGTTCGTTCAGCTGACCTTGTAGTATTGGCTCTCCCTGTAAATGCATCAATTAAATTATTGATACAAGTTTTAGAGTTGATCCCTACAAAAGCTGTTGTAATTGACATGGGTTCTACTAAGAAAGCAATTTGTGAGTCAGTCGATAAACACCCCAACAGAGCAAATTTTTTAGCAACTCATCCTATTGCAGGCACTGAGTTTTCTGGTCCTTCAGCGGCAGTAAAAGGACTATTTAAAAATAAAACAAATATAATTTGTGAATTAGATAAGACATCAAAAGTTTTATCAACTAAAATCATAGCACTTTTTAATAAAATGGGTATGCGAATTAGAAAAATGACAGCTATTGATCATGATAAGCATATAGCTTACGTATCACACTTATCTCATATTAGTTCTTTCATGCTAGGAAAGACTGTAATTGATAAAGAAAAAAATGAGTCAGATATTTTTGATATGGCAGGAAGTGGATTTGAATCTACAGTTCGATTAGCTAAAAGTTCACCAGCTATGTGGACTCCTATTTTTGAACAAAATAAAGAGAATGTATTAGAAACACTCACAGAGTATATTAACAACTTAAATCAATTTAAAACCTACATGGAAAACGATAATTTTGATGCTGTATTTTCGGTTATGAAAAATACAAATCATATAAAAAAAATATTAAAAGGAATTGCTTAAAAATTTAATAATGGAAAATAAAAAAGAACTTAGTGGTTGGCTTAATGCCTTAAACCTAGACCATCCTTTGGTTATCGCTGGTCCATGTAGCGCTGAGACAGAAGAACAAGTATTAAGAATAGCTCATGAGCTAAAAGACACAGATGTTAATTATTATCGTGCTGGAATTTGGAAGCCTCGCACAAGACCAGGAAATTTTGAAGGTGTTGGTGCACTAGGTTTAAAATGGCTTCAGAAAGTAAAAGCAGAGACTGGATTAAAAACAGCAACTGAAGTAGCCAATAGAGCTCACGTAGAGTTAGCTTTGGAACACGACATTGATCTACTTTGGATTGGAGCACGTTCAACCGTTAGTCCGTTTATTGTCCAAGAAATTGCTGATGCATTAAATGGAACCGACAAAATTGTGTTAGTTAAAAATCCAGTAAATCCTGATTTAGCATTGTGGTTAGGCGCAGTAGAACGATTAGCGACCGCAGGTATAAAAAATTTAGGAGTTATCCATAGAGGTTTTTCGTCATACGAAAAAACTAAATACAGAAATACCCCAGAATGGCAAATGGCAATTGAGCTACAAACAAAATTTCCAGATCTTCCAATGATTAATGATCCATCTCACATCACAGGAAATCGTGATTTGATTTTTGATGTTTCACAGACCGCTTTAGATTTAAACTTTGATGGTCTTATGATTGAATCTCATCATGATCCAGATAATGCATGGAGCGATGCGGCACAACAACTAACGCCAACTTCATTAATTCAGATTATGAAAGATCTAAAAATTAGAAAGGAATCAACACCAGAGGCAGATTATAACGATCAGCTTCAAAATTTACGAGCTCAAATTGATGTTATGGATAATCAATTACTTGAGACTTTAGGGAAACGGTTGAAGGTAGCAGAGGGTATTGGTTTAATAAAAAAACAAAAGAATGTTGCTGTTTTACAAAGTAAGCGTTGGAATGAAATCTTAGGTAAAATGGTTTTGGAAGGGGAGCAATATAATTTAAGTGAAGAGTTTATACTTAAATTATTTAAGGCTATTCACCAAGAATCGATTAATCATCAAGAAAAAATTTTAAATAATTAAAAAACACTCATAATACGAGCCTTTTTTTGATAGCGTAAACTCTAAGGTCTTAAAAGAAATTTGTTTCTTTGTGAAGATCTTAAAAATAAGAATGACAGGAATTGTTTATAAATCAACCGGAAGCTGGTACTCTGTTAAGGCACAAGATCAATTGTTCTACGAATGCCGTATCAAGGGTAAGTTTCGTATTCAGGGGATTAAAAGCACTAATCCGTTAGCGGTTGGAGACGTGGTAGATTTTGATTTAGAAACCAGCAACAATACCCAAACAGGTGTTATTTCATCTATTCATCCAAGAAAAAACTATATCGTAAGAAAATCAGTAAATCTTTCTAAACAAACGCATATTATCGCAAGTAATATCGATCAAGTTTTTTTATTAGTCACCATTGAAAACCCTCCAACCTTCACAAGTTTTATTGATCGTTTTTTAGCCACAACAGAAGCTTATTCAATCAAAGCAGTCATACTATTTAACAAAGTAGATGTCAATAACTCGGCGTCTAATAAAATTGTCAAGAAACTTAGAACTCTTTATGAAGGTATCGGCTATCAATGCTTGATTATTTCTGCTAAGACAGGCGAAAACATCGATTCTGTTAAAAAGCTAATGACCGCAAAAACAAGTATGTTTGCTGGACATTCGGGAGTAGGGAAATCTACTTTAGTCAATAGTATTGAGCCCGTACTAAAAATTAAGACTAAAGAAATTTCTGATCAGCATAAACAAGGACAGCACACTACTACTTTTGCTGAAATGTTTGATCTCAGTTTTGATGCTCAGATTATAGATACGCCGGGGATTAAAGGTTTTGGTGTTGTAGACATGGAGCCCGCTGAGTTAGATAATTATTTTCCAGAGCTATTCGCTTTAAAGCAGTCTTGTAAGTTTAACAATTGTTTGCATTTACACGAACCAAATTGTGCTGTTAAGAAAGCCATAGAAAACAATATAGTTGCTGCGTCGCGTTACAAAAGTTATAAACAAATTTTAGAAGGGGATGAAGAGCATTATCGAACAGACAATCATGATTCATAATGAGAGCAGTAGTTCAACGTGTTTCACGAGCAAATGTTTCTTCCAATGGAGAAAACCTTGCTAAAATTAAATGGGGGCTATTAGTACTTTTAGGGATTTCTAAAACAGACACCAAAGATGACGTATACTGGTTAAGTAACAAGCTTGCAAATCTTCGTGTTT
>JAQWYU010000096.1 GCA_029253805.1 Flavobacteriaceae bacterium
CCTTTTTATATTCACTTGAAAATGATGAATCCTTATGGGAGCTAAGTCAAACTCAAAAACCTTTTTCAAAGGAAGTACTTAGTAATTATTTAAAAACAGCCCAAAGAGATATTCAAGAAGCAAAGCAATTAAGGTTAATGATTATTTCTAAATCAAATGAACCCATGGGGTTTATTGATCTTTTTGATTATGATGAACACAATAACAGGGCCGGCGTAAGTATTGTTTTAGTTGATACTCATCGTCAAAAAGGTTATGGCAAAGATGCTTTAAATTTGTTGGTAAAATTTAGCTTTCATGAATTACGTATTCACCAATTATATGGAAATGTGCTAGAAGATAATTTGGCAAGTATTAGTTTGTTTAAGTCTGTTGGATTTGTTAGTGTTGGTCTTAAAAAAGAGTGGAGATATTACAAAGGCCTTTTTAAAAACGAATATTTATTTCAATTAATTAGTTATGTACTTTAAAAAAATAGCAGCATTCATTGTATTACTTGGGTTAATAGGATCAGGAATTTTCTCCTATTATATTTATTCAGTTATGTTAGTGCCGAATACTAATTTTAATTCTGAAGAGGCCTATATTTTTGTAGCTACAAATGCGAGATTTTCAGATGTAAAAGCAGACTTAAGTCCCCTGCTGAAAGATATAGAATCTTTTGAGGTTTTGGCAAAGCAAAAAAAATATATTAATAATATTAAAGCTGGACGCTTTCTTATTTCCAAGGGTATGAATAATAATGATATAATCAACTCAATAAGAAGTCGTAATCTGCCAATAAAAATTTCATTTAATAACCAGCACTCGATAGCAAATTTAGCAACCAGAATTTCCAGCCAAATTGAGGCAAATAGTTCTGAATTACTAAGGGTTCTGTCGGATCCCAAGTTTTTAGAGGCTAATGGGTTTTCAAATGAAAACGCACTGGCAATGTATTTACCTAATAGCTATGAGTTTTTCTGGAATTCTTCGGCATTGACATTTAGATCAAGAATGTTCAAAGAATACAAACGCTTTTGGAACAAAGAAAGATTAGGTAAAGCAAAAAACATCGGACTTTCGGCTTTACAAGTGATGGTTTTAGCCTCTATTGTACATGAAGAGTCTAAGCAAGTTTCTGAACAAAGTCGTATTGCAGGGGTGTATATTAACCGTTTGAATGATGGGTGGCCTCTTCAGGCCGATCCTACAATTAAATTTGCTGCTTATCAATTACCTGACCTTAAGAATTCAATTATCAAGCGTGTGTTAAATAAACACAAATTAATTGTATCTCCATACAATACCTACATGTATAAAGGGTTGCCACCTGGACTTATTGCTATGCCAGATTTGTCAGCTGTTGAAGCTGTATTGAATCACGAAATTCATTCTTACTATTTCTTTGCTGCAGATGCTCAAAAACCGGGTTTTCATAAGTTTTCTAAAACACTTAGCGGTCACAATATAAACGCTAAAGCATACCACTCATATTTAAATCGAAAGGGAATCAAGAAGTAGTATAAAGTACTTAAAATCAATATATTGCAAATTTAACTATATTTGCATTGTTTTTTTATTTAAACTCAGTTGTATTAATTACTATTTAATGTTTTCAAATCGCATTCTTAACCGCACAATACTGATTGTATCTTTTTTCAGTTTATTTATTGCATTTTCCCCTAATCCGGAGAACAATCCTACTGAGGTTATTTTATCTAATGAAATCCTTAACTACAACTTTGATGTTACACAGATTGTTGATCCAAATTCAAATTCTAAGCTACCTTTCTTAGAAAACTCATATATTGCTTTTAAAGAAGCTATAGCTTTCAAAGAATCTAGAGGGAGATATAACGCGGTTAATACGTTTGGTTATTTGGGCAAGTTTCAGTTTGGTTCATCTACTTTAAAGACTCTAGGAATTTATAATTCAAATTTTTTTTTAAATAGTCCTGAATTACAAGAAAAGGCTTTTTTAGCAAACACAAAAAGAAACAAATGGAAGTTAATCTCAGAAATAAATAGGTTTACAGGGTCAGAAATTAACGGAGTCATTATTACAGAATCAGGAATATTAGCTTCTGCTCACCTAGCTGGGCCTGGAAATGTAAAGCGCTATCTAAGAAGTTTTGGTTCTAAAGATTTTTCAGATGCTTATGGTTCAGAAGTTTCTTTCTACATGCGCAAATTTGCGGATTTTGATACTTCATTTGTAATTCCAGAGAAAAAACCAAGGGTTAGTCTTGACTAATATTTATGGATAATAAAAATTGCAGGACGTTTATGAAAATCTAGTTTTGAATGTTTCCATTGTTTCGCAGTTTGAGTTTTGATATATTCTGTTGGCAAAGTTAGGTCACAAGCCACGCAAATTTTTGTATCGGAGTTAAGTGTTTTGTATAGGTCTTCTAAAACACTATTATTTCGGTATGGAGTTTCAATAAATAATTGTGATTGGTTCTCATCAAAAGAACGTTTTTCAAGTTGTTTTATCTTAGATTTTCGTTCTACTTTTTCAATTGGTAAATATCCATTGAAAGCAAAATTTTGGCCGTTCATTCCAGAACTCATCATTGCTAACAAGATTGAGGAAGGACCAACTAAAGGAATGGTTTTAATATTTTTTTCATGAGCAATCTTTACAACTTCGGCGCCAGGATCAGCTACTGCTGGGCAACCAGCATCTGAGAGCAGTCCAATATTATTTCCTTTATAACATTCTTCTAGGTAAAGAGGTATTTCTAGGGGATTAGTAAACTTATTTAAGGTAAATAAGGTTAGACTTGATTGAGATTTTCCAGAGCTAACAGTTTTGATAAACCTACGTGCTGATTTTTCATTTTCTACAATATAGACATCAATACTCTCGATGATTTTTTTAATTGAAATTGGAATTGTTTCTAAGGGAGCACCGTCTCCTAAACTAGTAGGAATTAAGTATAATTTTCCAGTCATTTGGAATTATTATTTAATTGAATGATTGATTTTTGATTGAGTCTTAATAATTTTAATAAATTTTTTTTGAAGCTTTTTTTTGATGAAATGGTCTAGACGTTAATAATAGTGAGAAATATGATTTCTATAATATTTGAATTTAAGAATAGTATTTCTTCATAAATTCCAATTGTTCGTAGAGATGTTATAAATAAAAATTACACTAACAATTTCTTTGTCAAATCTTCAACATATTTTCTAAATTGTTTATCAGTTGTAGAGAGATT
>JAQWYU010000097.1 GCA_029253805.1 Flavobacteriaceae bacterium
ATAGTACTGTAAATCTGTGCCGCCCGTTTTCCTTCAATACTACTTGGATAATTTAAGGCTACAAAATTAAGGCCCATTTTATAAGCTTCAAATCCATGTAAACGTCCTTTAGATGTCGCTTTAAGGAGTTCTAATTTAGGCACGATTTCATCTCCATCTAAACTTATAATTTGTGTATCACAGCCGTCGATTACATCTTGGTAAAGCCCGTTTTCAAATTGCGCGTATAGATTGTTATACATGGACTGCGGGCTATTTTTATTATCTATCAAAACCTGATCAGGGTTTAACAAAATAGCTGCATATCTAGAGCCTGAGTGGTTTTCAATAATATTCTGTTTCATATTTGATTCCAAGATAGACAATCCTAATAACGAATACACTTTGTATAAATTATATTTTGTGGGTAAGATTAGGCGCTCTTCTGGAAACTGTTTCAAGAGTTTTTCAAGCTTTTCTTGAGAAATCGAATATTCTTTAAATTTATCTTTATATATCAGACCCAACTGAAAATATGCAAAATTACGTTCTTTAGCAATACTATCCAGAACGGCTTTTTCAGTGGGTATTTTTGTTAAATAATAAGCCACTGTGAAGCGACTATCATCTACTTCTTTCTGCGCTTCATTAAAGTCATCTTTGGCAATGTTTTGATTCTGTATAGTCTTGTTAGACCATCGCCAGTTAATTTCTAAAGCGCGCTTGCCCCATATTCTCTCAAAATCATTTTTTCCAAATGATACTGTTGTTGGACTATAGAAGTAAAAAGTTTTATCTTTTTTTTTCATTGTGATTGTTGACGGCCTTGAAAAGCTCTTTCTTTTAGTCGCCCTGTTGTTATTAACTTTTTCTCCCAGCTTAAGATTGTCAATAAAAGCTTGAAAATAAATTTCTTTTTCATCATCTGAAAATTCAACCAGCCTTAGAATGCTATCTGTCTCTTGCGCTATAGCTTCGTAAAAAATAACTTCTTCTAAATTGTCACGTTTGCGTTTAATGACACGAAAGGTCTTACTCTTTTCTTTAAGATTAAGCAGAGTGCTGTCGTAATAAGAGCCTGCAAGACTGTACTCTGAATAATCAAAATTTAATTCGGCTAATTTTTGATAATTAAGCGCTGTCAAATGAGTGTCTTTGGAATCAGTTCTTAGTGACCTATTATAATAAGTAATAGCTAAAGAGTCTTTATTATTCTTAATGTGATAATTAGCAATGTGGTGGTATATTTTGTCCAGAAATGGTCTGTTTTCTCTATTACTTTCTAAAGACTCTAAAAGAGTTTCTAGAGCTAATTTATCGTCGCTTTCAAGATCAAAATTTTTAACTTTTTCTAGATGAGCGCTTATGGTGTAAACTCTAGGAGTTTTACGCTTAAGTGCAATCACTTTGTCAAATGCAAGATTTGCGCTGTCTTTAAGTCCTATGGAAGAATACAATTGACCTTCAATAAATCTTAGCCTACCTAAGTAGTGGTTGTCTTTAGTGAAGCTTGATGCTCGCTGGAGTTGGATTATTGCGCTATCTATCTTTTTGTTCTTAATATATGCCTCAGCTAATGCTGAGCTAGCGAGTGTATTCTCCTCATTTGAAAGTTTGTTAGAGTCAATTAGTTTGTTTAAGTTCTTAATAGCTAGCCCTTCATTCTCTAAGCGTAAATTGGTTTTCTCACGCCATATTTTTGCTAGATTTATGTTACTACTGGCTGGATATTTGAATAAAATGTAATTAAATGCCTCCAGGGCAGGGATAAAACGACAGTCATAATATCGAGCTTTACCAAGAATAATGTATGAGTCATCTATTTGAGGGTTTTTTTCTTTTCCTCTAATATTCATGCCGTGTACCTGAATGGCTTTGATAGCTTTTTCTTCAGCTCGCTCAAAGTTTGGATTCGTGGCTTTCTGTGTTAAAAAAGCATCACTGTTTAACTGTAAACGTTCAACCGGAAGTACATCCCAATAGTTGTCCGAATAAATAGAATTAGCTGTTATTAAACCTTCTTCAAGGGCGATATTTCCATTGTAAAGAATGTTATACTTAGTGTTTAAGGAATGCCATGAGCGGTTTATGAATTTATCTTTTTTGCGAGAACAGCTAGTCACAGCTAACAGCGAGAGAGCTCCATATAAAATAAAATTATAAAAGTTTTTCAAATGTAGAGTCTTAAGTTATCTTCAAACAAAATACATTGTCCTATATTGTATCAACCGCGTAAAAATAATCATCTTTTTGCATAAAACTAACAAAAGTGATGCTTTTACAGGAAATTTGAAAACCCCTTAAAGGCTGATTTTTGTGATAGTATTAACAGAAAATTAGATTTAATATATTTTACTTTATATCAAAAAATTATGGCACAATTCCACATTCTTAAAGTAAAATCTATTGTAAGAAAAACTAAAAAAGCGGTTAGCATTACCTTTCTGGTTCCGATTAATTTAAAATCAGCGTATACTTTTAAGTCCGGACAGTACGTTACTTTAAAAACGTTGATTGATGGAGCTGAAGTTCGAAGAGATTATTCTTTAAGTTCAAGTCCAAAGAGTGGAGATCTAACAGTAACTGTCAAAGAAATCAAAAATGGACTTTTTTCCACACATGCAAATAACACTTTGAAGTCTGGGGACAATATTGAAGTAGGGATACCAAATGGGCGTTTTGTTTATGAGCCAAAAACAACTAATAGAAATTCAATTGTGATGTTTGCTGCTGGAAGTGGAATCACTCCTATAATGAGTATTATTCAAACTGCTTTGGAATCAAATACTAAAAATGAATTAACTTTGATATACGGAAATAAAAGTCCTGAAAAAACTATATTTTATAAGGAACTATTAAATTTACAAGATCGAAATCCAGAGCGGTTTAAAATTCAATTTATTTATAGTGAATCAGGTGAGGAAGATGCGATGTTTGGACG
>JAQWYU010000098.1 GCA_029253805.1 Flavobacteriaceae bacterium
AACCCTTTTTCCTCGCCAGTTACGTGTAAAAAGATAATTGATCGCTTAGGACCGTTACCGTCTTTTAAAGCAGCTTTAAATGCTTCTGCGATTTCTAATATAGCAACTGTTCCTGAGCCATCATCGTCTGCACCATTAAAAATTTCACCATCGTGCATTCCAATATGGTCTAGATGTGCAGAGAGAACAATATATTCCTCAGGCTTTTCTGTTCCCTTGATTATAGCTGCCACATTATCAGAAGAAATAGATTTACTTTTTTTATCATAATCGATTTTTATTTGATTTCCAAGTAGTAGGGCTTTTTCCATTGATTTACCAACTAAAAAACTATATATCTCTTTTTCATTTACATCTAAAGATAAATCACTTTCACCTCCATGATTGTCTTTTTCTTTATAATAAGGAGCATATAATTTAAACATGGGGTCATTAATTAAAAAGAATGCTTTAGCGCCCAGTTCTTTTGCAGTATTTAACTTTGATCTTAGTTCTTGACGGTTATTAGACCATTTTGTTTTTTTGGAAGTACCACTAATTAGGTATTTATTATCTTTGTTTAAGGGTTCACCTGCATTAGCAACTACAATTTTACCAGCAACATCAATTCCCTCATAATCATTATATTTTTCATCTTTAATTCCGTAACCAACAAGAATGATATCTTTAGAGTCTATTAAAATTGATTCACCACCTGACATACTTATAAAATCATTATAGTACTTAAAAGTTGTATCTTCTATACTAATAGAAACGCTAGGGGCCTCTATTAGCTTTAAAGGAACATTCTGAAAATAATCACCATCTTCTTTAGCTGAACTGACATCTAAGTCGATATAATGATTTTTTAGATAATTTATAGCTATAGTTAAGCCATTTGTTCCTGTTTCTCGTCCCTCAAATTCATCTGATGAATAAGTATATAATTTTTCCTTTAACTCTTTAGCTGTAATGCTTTCAGCGTATTTTAATTGGTTTTGCCCATTGCATAACAAAGACATGGTTGTTAATGCAAGTGATAATAATCTATTTTTCATAACTATTTTAATCTATTAATCAAGTCAAATATATTACTTATTGAAATAAAAAAACTATGTATTACATGAATAAAATTCTAATTTCACACTATTTTAACTTTTATTGAAACACAAATTTAATCTATAAAAGAGTTTTTTTATCGATTAAATGCATGTTTTTTTGGTTCATTTACATTTTTTGTTATAGATTTGCATTAATTAATCATAAACTAAAACAATTATTATGAAAAAATTAATTACTTTTTTATCTCTTGCTGTTGTAGGTTTTACCTTTGCACAAGAGGAAGATCCCACTTTTAATGTGAGTGGTTCTATTGATGCTTACTTTGGATCTAACTTAACATCCTCAAATGATGGAGATGCTAATACAGCTCTAGGTACTCAAGGAGATTTCAGTGCATTTAATAATGATTCTGGTTTTTCTTTAGGGATGGCAAACGTTAACTTTTCTTACATGGGAGAAAAAGTTGGTTTCGTTGCTGATTTAGCAATGGGACAAAGAGCTGATCAATACAATGGAGCAGGGTCTATTGTGAATGAAGCTTATGTTTATTGGAATGTTTCTGATAAAGTAAGATTACAGATGGGACGTTTCAATTCTTGGATGAATGGTAACGAAGAGTTATCTGCTGCTAAGAATTTCCATTACAGTATGTCTCACATGTTTACTTATTCAGCTAGAAACTTCAATGGAGTTACTGCTGCATTTGATTTAGGTAATGACATTGGTTTAGGATTTGGTCTTATGAATCCTGTTAATGTAATTGAAGGAAATCAAAATTCTTCAGGAGCTTATTCTATTGCTGCTGGTATTTGGAAAGGAAAGTCTGGTATTTCATT
>JAQWYU010000099.1 GCA_029253805.1 Flavobacteriaceae bacterium
GAATCTAAATATACTATTATAGCAACCGGAAGTAAACCTACGACCTTACCCTTTGCCAAAATTGATAAGCAACGTATAATTACATCTACTGATGCATTGAAATTGAAGGAGATTCCTAAGCATTTGATCATTATTGGTGGAGGTGTTATCGGATTGGAATTAGGTCAAGTTTATAAACGCCTAGGTTCAGATGTAACAGTAATCGAATATATGGATCGAATTATTCCAACAATGGACTCGAGCTTATCCAAAGAACTGAATAAAGTATTTAGAAAACAAAAATTTAATATTAACGTTTCTCATAAGGTAACTTCAGTTTTAAGAAACGGAAATGAGGTTTTAGTTACAGCTGAAAATAAAAAAGGAGAACTCGTTAAGTTTACAGGAGATTATTGTTTAGTGTCTGTTGGACGCAGTCCCTACACTGCAGGGTTAAATACTGAATCTGCTGGAGTTAAGTTAACAGAAAATGGGCAAGTTGAAGTTAATGATCAGTTACAGACTTCAACATCTAATATCTATGCGATTGGAGATGTTGTAAAAGGAGCTATGTTAGCCCATAAAGCAGAAGAAGAAGGCATCTTTGTTGCCGAAAGTATTGCTGGTCAAAAACCACATATTGATTATAATTTAATTCCTGGAGTTGTGTATACTTGGCCTGAAGTTGCCTCAGTTGGTAAAACTGAAGATGAGCTAAAACAAGAGGGTGTTAGTTTTAAGTTAGGTCAATTCCCAATGCGTGCACTAGGACGTAGTCGTGCAAGTATGGATTTAGATGGGTTTGTTAAAATTATCGCGGATAAAGCGACAGATGAAATTTTAGGAGTACATATGATTGGAGCACGTTGTGCTGATTTGATATCCGAAGCTGTGGTAGCTATGGAGTTTAGAGCATCAGCAGAAGATATTTCAAGAATGTCTCATGCTCATCCAACATTTTCTGAGGCAATTAAGGAAGCTGCCTTAGCGGCAACAGAAGATCGGGCGCTGCATGCATAAAACTTTTATATTTCAGATAATCAACTGAAAGCAAAAATTTTATTTCTTGTTTCGTCTGTTATAATTTTTGTCCCCTTTAGTTTTTGGTTTCTTATATTTTTTTGCAATAATGCGTTTGTAAGAACCACCAAGATTTTCCTTTTGGTTTTTTTCACTTTTTTCGTGAAAAGCAGGCCCTGGCTTGTCTAAATCTGATTTTTTGTTAGGATTATAATGTTCTTTTATTTGTGAACGCTCCTCATCAATTAATTCTTTTGAAATTTCTACTTCTTTAGGAATTACTAACTTATTAATTTTTATTTTCATCAATTCCTCAATACTATCTTTGTATCCCAATTCATTTTCTTTGGATAAAAGCAAGCTAATTCCTTTTCTTTTTGCTCTTCCAGTCCTACCAATACGGTGCATGTAGTTTTCTGGATATTTGGGTGTGTCAAAATTTATAACGTGTGAAACATCATCAATATCTAATCCTCTTGCCATAACGTCTGTTGCTATCAATATTCTATTAACTCCATTTCTAAACTGTTCTATACTTCTTAACCTGTAATTTTGTGTTTTGTTTGAATGAATTACACAACACTCGTCTTTGAAAGATTCACTTAATGATAAAAACAGTCTATCAGCCATTCGCTTATTAGAAACAAATATTATTAAACGATAATAAACTTCACGATCGGTTGTAAGTGAACGAACTAAATTTAATTTGGTGTAGTAGTTGGGTACCTCGTACCTAAATTGTATAATATTCTTAAGTGGAGCACCTGAAAGGGCTACCGAAATACGTTCTGGATTAACAAAGAAATCAGTTATTAATGCATCTACATCTGAAGTCATTGTTGCTGAAAACATAATGTTTTGCCGACGAGAAGGAAGAAGATCTAAAATATTTATAAGTTGATGTCTAAATCCTAAATCTAGCATCACATCTACTTCGTCTATGACTAGTTTTTGAATATTTTTGAGCTGCAACACCCTACTTAGAGCTAAATCATAAAGTCTTCCAGGGGTAGCAACAAGCATATCAATTCCTTCTGAAATTTGAAGTTTTTGTGTGTTAATGTTAGCACCACCATAGACTCCTAAGACTCTATTATTCGTATTAACTGTGAGAGCTTTTAACGAATCAACAACTTGAACAACTAACTCACGAGTAGGGACCATTATAAGAACTCTTGGGTTCTCATTATTTGAATATTTTAAGTTTCTAACAATAGGTAGTGCATAAGCTAGTGTCTTTCCCGTTCCTGTTTGAGCAATTCCCACCACATCTTTTCCGGCACAAAGCATATTAAAGGAAGCCGCTTGAATAGGAGTTGGTTCGGAATACCCTAGGTCTTTTACTATATTTCTTAAAGTGTTAGTTAATTTAAAGTCTTCAAAAGATAACATTAATGATATTTTATCACAAAGGTAAGGTATTCTTCTAAAGTGATGATTTATTATTTAGAACTGATTAACTTTGTTTTCTAAATTATCGTTAGTGCGTCACAACAAAGAAATAATAATTTCAAATATTACAGAGTTTAAATCTAAGTTAGTGTCTTGGGCTCAACAATTTGAAGAAGTAGTTTGGCTTGATTCAAACCATAGATTACAATCTCATTCCAGCTATGATGCTGTTTTGGCAGTTGATGCTTTTACAGGGATTCAAACGGATACGTTAAATGGCTTTAAAAAATTAGAGGAGTACCAAGAAGTGACTAAAGATTGGATTTTTGGATATCTTTCTTATGATTTAAAAAATGATATTGAGCCTCTTAGTTCAAAAAATTTTGATGGATTAGATTTTCCAGACCTTTATTTCTTTCAACCTAAGAAGTTGTTTTTATTTAAAGAAAATAAATTAGCTATTAAATATTTGAACTGTGTTCTTGATGATGTAGATTCCGATTTAGATACTATAAGTTCATTTTCTGCAACAGTTGAATCTGAAATATCTAACAACATAACGATTGAATCTAGATTAACTAGAGACTCTTATATTGAAAAGGTAACTACAATGTTATCTAAAATTCAGAGAGGAGATATTTATGAGGCCAATTTTTGTCAAGAATTTTATGCAACCGCACAGATTGATCCATTAAAAACTTATTTTAGTCTTAATTCAATATCACAAACACCATTTGCAACTTTTCTTAAAAACGGGAGACAATTTTTATTGTCGTCTTCTCCAGAACGTTACATTAAAAAAGAGGGGAATGTCATTACTTCTCAGCCAATCAAAGGTACAACAAGACGGTCTGATGATACCAGTGAAG
>JAQWYU010000100.1 GCA_029253805.1 Flavobacteriaceae bacterium
TAAAGTTTATTTAAAATATTTTCATCAACAGAATTTGGAATAGTAACCTTTAACAGCGGTTCTAAATCCATTGCGCGTTTTATGGCAAATGTTGCTTCTTCGTTTCGGGCCCAATTTCTTCGAGCAATTCCATTGTTTACATCCCAGAATAACATTGATTTTAATCTTCGTGTAGCCTCTTTACCACCGTCAATAACCATGCCAAAGCCTCCATTAATAACCTCGCCCCAGCCAACACCACCTCCATTGTGTATGCTTACCCATGTTGCTCCTCTAAAACTATCCCCTATTACGTTTTGAATAGCCATATCAGAAGTGTATTGCGAACCGTCGTAAATATTACTGGTTTCTCTATATGGTGAATCGGTTCCAGAAACGTCATGATGATCACGCCCTAAAATTATGATTCCTATCTCATTATTTGCTATAGCATTGTTAAAAGCTTCTGCGATTTTCATTCGACCTTCTGCATCTGCGTACAAAATTCTAGCTTGTGAGCCAACAACTAATTTATGATCCTGGGCTCCTTTTATCCATTTAATATTGTCGCTCATTTGTTGCTGAATTTCTTCAGGGGCATCTTTTTTTAAATCTTCAAGTACTTTACATGCGATTGCATCTGTTTTTTCAAGGTCTGCACTAGAACCTGATGCACAAACCCATCTGAATGGACCAAAACCATAATCAAAACACATTGGGCCCATAATATCTTGAACATAACTTGGGTATTTAAAGTCTATTCCGTTTTCAGCCATAATATCAGCACCTGCTCTTGATGCTTCTAACAAAAATGCATTTCCGTAGTCAAAAAAATAGGTCCCTTTGTCGGTATGTTTTTGAACAATTTTAGCATGCTTACGTAAAGATTCTTTGACTTTATCTTTAAATAAATCAGGATTTGAAACCATAAGTGTATTAGCTTCCTCATAACTCAGTCCCACAGGGTAGTAACCTCCTGCCCATGGATTATGAAGAGAAGTCTGATCACTACCTAAGTCGACATGTATGTTTGAATCGTAAAAAGCTTCCCAGACGTCTATGACATTTCCAAGGTAAGCAAGCGATTTAATTTCTCTATTTTTTTGAGCTTTTTTAACGCGTTCAACTAGCGATGAAATGTCGTAAAAAACTTCATCTACCCATCCTTGAGAATGTCTTGTGTTTAATGCTTTTTTGTTAATTTCTGCACATACAGTAATACAGCCGGCTATATTTCCAGCCTTAGGTTGCGCTCCACTCATTCCACCAAGTCCAGCGGTCAAAAATATATTTCCAAGAGGGAGTTTATTAATTTTTCTAAAAGCATTTAGTACTGTGATTGTAGTTCCATGTACAATTCCTTGTGGTCCAATATACATGTAGCTACCCGCAGTCATTTGCCCATATTGTGTAACTCCTAAAGCATTGAATCTTTCCCAGTCATCAGGCTTTGAGTAGTTGGGAATCATCATTCCATTTGTAACCACCACCCTTGGAGCTTCTTTGTGAGATGGAAAAAGCCCCATGGGATGCCCTGAATACATCACTAATGTTTGGGTATCTGTCATTTGGGCTAAATACTGCATCGTTAGTCGATATTGTGCCCAATTTGAAAAAACACTGCCATTCCCTCCATAGGTAATTAACTCACGGGGGTGTTGCGCAATAGCATCATCTAAATTGTTCTGGATCATTAGCATTATGGCAGCTGCCTGTTTACTTTTGGCAGGGTAGCTTTCAATAGGTCTTGCGGTTATTTTATGTACTGGGCGGTATCTGTACATATAAATTCGTCCGTATTTATCCAGTTCGTTTTTGAATTCTTTAATGAGAATACTATGAAGTTTTTTGTCAAAATATCTCAAAGCATTCTTTAATGCTAATTTGGTTTCTTCAGAGGTTAAAATTATTTTTCTTTTTGGTGCATGATTACAGGCGTCATCGTAGGGTTGGGTTGGAGGTAGAGTATTAGGAATTCCTTCAAGAATCTCCTCTTCAAATGTAATTTTTATTGCGCTCAATTTGATTTTTTTTGTGTATTAGTACAGGGGTTGTACCCATAAGGACAATGTTTGCATCCACTCTCACAACAATAGCCACGCCTTAGGTGGTATTGCTCAGTAAAACAACGGTAACCATCTGATGTTAAATAGTAATCGCCATCTTTGATAGGGATGATCTTTTTCATGCTAAACAAAGATAATATAATATTTAAATAAATATATTTCTAACTCTTTTAAGCTTTAAGTGATTCTATGCGAGTAAATTATTTAAAGTATTTACTATTTTTGTAAACAAGACTCTACTGATGCTTAAAATCCAAATATTAGAAAATGTATATTTAAATAAAAATTTGGCCATAAAGCCTGATTATTTGATTCACCCTACAGTTTCTGGAAATAAATTTAGAAAGTTAAAGTATAATTTAGAAAAAGCTCAATCTAAAAATGTAAAAGGGCTTCTTACATTTGGAGGTGCCTATTCCAATCACATAGCAGCTACAGCCGCTGCGGGCAAAGAATTGAATATGCCAACAGTTGGTGTTATTAGAGGGGAGGAGCTCGAAACTCATGTTGAAAATAATCCTACACTTAAATATGCGAGAGATTGTGGAATGCACTTAGAGTTTGTAGAAAGATCTATTTATAAAAATAAAACAGATCCAGGCTATTTACAGCAATTAATGCAAAACTACAAAAGGTACTTTATTATTCCTGAAGGAGGCACTAACGAACTAGCAATTAAAGGCTGTGAAGAGATTCTAACGATAAAAGATCAATCTTTTGATATTATTTGTTGTTCTGTAGGCACAGGTGGAACAATAGCAGGACTTATCAACGCAAGTTTACCGACTCAAAAAATTATTGGATTTCCGGCCTTAAAAGGTGATTTTTTAAAGGAAGATATTTGTAAATTTGTTAAACAAAATAATTGGGAGCTTTGGGGGGATTATCATTTTGGGGGTTATGCAAAAGTAGACTCCAAATTAATCAATTTTATGAACGATTTTAAGCTTAGATATAACATTCCATTAGATCCTGTTTATACGGCCAAGATGATGTATGGCATATTTGAAGGAATTAGTTCTGGAAAAATACCTCAAACAGCTAAGGTGCTAGCGATTCATACAGGTGGTTTACAGGGTATTGAAGGTATGAATTTAAGACTAAAACGAAAAAAACTTGAAGAAATAATATAGATATGAAGCGAATTGTTATTATAATTTTTCTAGGTATTTTAATAGCTAGCTGTGGAGCGAGACGTAAGTCAAACCTCAGTCAAGCTAATTCCAAAAAATTGGTAGTAATTTCTGAAAAATCTAACAAATCTAACAATGAGGTTAAGTCACTTGTTATCAATACCCCTTTGCAATATATCTCCTTTTTTAAAGCGGTTGCTATAAACGAAATGCAGCTTTACGGTATTCCAGCAAGTATCACTTTAGCTCAAGGGATTTTAGAATCAGGATCTGGAAAGGGACGACTAGCCCGTCAGGCAAATAATCACTTTGGAATCAAATGCCACAAATGGAATGGAGATAAAATTTATCATGATGATGATAAAGAACAAGAGTGTTTCAGAAAATATAATGATCCTAACTCTTCATACAGGGATCATTCTGAATTTTTGGCAAATAGAAAACGATACTCCAAGTTGTTTAAATTAAAAATAACAGATTACAAAGGATGGGCTAAGGGGCTTAGAAAAGCGGGCTATGCAACAGATCCTAAATATCCAAAAAAGTTGATTAGCATCATTGAGCGTTATGAGCTATACAAGTATGATAAAAATCCCGAAAAAAAATATTCAGAAAATAAGAAATCTTCACAGATAATTGTAAAAAGACATATTGTGCAGAAAGGGGATACATTATATTCAATTTCTAAATTATATAACACTACGGTTGATAAGATTAAAAAACAAAACAATTTAAATTCAATCGTATTATCAATTGGCCAAAAACTCAAAATTTCTACATACTAATTTTATGAAATATCAACGTAGTAGTAAATTGTTTAATGAAGCATCAGAAGTAATTCCTGGCGGGGTGAATTCCCCTGTACGCGCATTTAAAGCTGTGGGCGGAACACCAATTTTTGTTGACAAAGCTAAAGGTGCTTACCTGTATGATGTGGATGGTAATCGCCTTATAGACTATATTAACTCATGGGGTCCAATGATCCTAGGTCACGCTTTTCCTCCAGTAATAAACGCTGTGGTTGAAAAAGCTAAATTAGGGACCTCTTTTGGAATGCCGACAGAAATTGAAACACAGATTGCTGAACTTGCAATTTCCATGGTACCTAATATTGATCAAATTCGTTTTGTAAATTCCGGGACTGAAGCCTGCATGAGTGCTGTTCGTTTGGCTAGAGGTTTTTCTGCAAAGGAAAAAATTATAAAATTTGCAGGCTGTTACCATGGACATTCAGATTCATTTCTGATTCAAGCTGGAAGTGGTGCGGTTACTTTTGGAAGTCCAAATAGCCCTGGAGTTACAAAAGGAACAGCTAAGGACACGCTATTAGCGACTTATAATAATTTGGATTCTGTAGCTAAGCTTTTTGAAGCAAACCCATCGCAAATTGCATGTGTAATAGTTGAACCAGTAGCTGGAAACATGGGTTGTATTCCACCGCAACCTGGATTTCTTGAGGGACTTCGTGATTTATGTGATACTCACCAATCAATTTTAGTTTTTGATGAGGTTATGACCGGTTTTCGTTTAGCTAAGGGTGGAGTTCAAGAGCTAAGTGGAGTAAATGCTGATATTATATGTTTTGGAAAAGTAATTGGGGGTGGATTACCTGTTGGTGCTTTTGCTGCACGCCACGAAATTATGTCATATTTAGCCCCGCTAGGACCTGTATATCAAGCTGGCACTTTGAGCGGTAACCCTTTAGCGATGGCAGCAGGGTTTGCAATGCTAAAAGCATTAGATTCTGACAAACAACTTTTTGATCGTTTAGCTAAAAAAACAGCTTATTTACACAAGGGAATAGTAAGGGTGTTATCAGCTCATCAAATAGAACATACTATAAATAGAATTGGCTCTATGATTTCGGTTCATTTTTCTAAAATACCAGTATTAGATTTTGAAACAGCTTCGCTAGCTAACAATGAGCGTTTTAAAAATTTTTTCCACGGAATGTTAGCTGAAGGAATTTATATTGCACCAAGTGCCTATGAAACATGGTTTATTACGGATGCTTTAACTTACAAAGACCTAGATTATACAATCACTGCTGTTGAAAAAGTTGCTAAAACTTTATAGAGGTTTAAGTACAAGTTTTCTAATTCCTACAAAAACTATGATTAGTACTGAATAGCCAATAAAAAAGGGTATCACAAATTCATGTAAATTTAATGCCAGCATAATCGCCATAAACAAAAGCTGAAACCCTAATCCGTACATGGAAACTAATGTCATAAACCACTTAGGAAATGGAGGACTATCACTAGCGTTTTTATCCATGTGGTACATAATCTTATCAAACACTATATACAGTATGTCATAAATTTTATAAAAAATGTTAACTGTGCGTTGACTTTCTCCCTTTAGCGCTATTGGAGCAGTATCCTCAAATATTCTGCTTGTTGAATCTCCTTCTACTGCATTTCTTAAAATCACATAGTAATAATTATAAACTGTTCCTTGAAGTTGTATTCCAAAAAATGCAATTAACATATAGATTATTGAGCTGTCAGTTATATACCATAGGGTAAGTAAAAAAAAGAAATTAAGTAAGATGTCAGCTATAGAGTCATAATATCGTCCAGTGTAAGACGGGGTATTTTTTAGTCTAGATAGTTCTCCATCCGCAGCATCCAAAACAGACTTTAGTATTATAAAAAAGGCAGCTGTTTTGTAATATCCATTTAACATACACCAAATGGCGATAAAACCCGAAAAAATAAATAGAGTTGTAACATGGATGGGAGTGAAACGGGTATTTTTAAGCCGACTAGCAATCCAAAGACCACCATTTCTTCCATAATCAGAAAGATCTAAAAATTGATATTTTGTTGGGAGTTTAGCCATGCCTTTAATTAGAATATCGATTATTGGTTTACGACATAAAGGTACAATCATTTTATGTAACTAATTTTATATAAATTAGCTAGTCCAAATATTTCCAATTGAGTATGTTCTTGCTTTTCCACTGATTTGAACTCTATCTTTTTTGTACTCACAATTTAAATATCCAATCCTATCAGAAAGCTGAATCGCACTAAGTTTTACTTTTTTTAATTCTTCGGCCCAATAAGGAATTAACGAGCAATGAGCTGATCCAGTGACGGGATCTTCCAAAATTGATGCCTGTGGAGTGAAATAACGAGACACAAAATCATAATTGTTTCCTCTAGCAGTTACAACAACACCCCCTGTCCCCAAATTAATCTGATTTAAGATTTGACGATCAATTTTTAAATTGCGAATATCAGTTTCTGAATTATAAATTAACACATAATCTCTTGACTTATAAATTTTTTTTGGAGGAATACTCAAGGCATTTTTAATTTCATCAGGAAGTTCTGATTCAATAGGCACTCGAGACGGAAAGTTTAGATGGTATATTTCATTTTTACAGGTTACAGTTATGTCTCCACTCTTTGTTTCAAATACAATAGTTTCTTCTAAGAAATTTAAAATTGTTTTTAAGCAATGTGCAGTTGCTAGTGTAGCATGCCCACATAAATCCATTTCAATTTCAGGTGTGAACCATCTTAATTGAATTTTATTTTCTTTTTTGACAAAAAATGCAGTTTCAGCAACTGCATTTTCTTTAGTGATTTTAAAGAGAATATCGTCTGATATCCAATGAGGAAGTGGGACTATACAAGCTGGGTTACCTCCAAAAACTTGGTCTGTAAAAGCATCTATTTGATATAACTCTAGTTTCATTTTTGTTAGCATTCACAAGATTCAAAATACTATTATAAAACCCTAATTAGCCAATTAGTGATTTTATTTTGAGGTATTAATTTCTTTTATATCATCATAAAATTTTACGTAACTAACATTTACATATGGCGCTAACCATAACAAACCAATTCCTAATGTTAATATACTAAGTAAAAACCAGCCGAAAAAACTAAATCCAAGGCAGAAGAATTTCCATTTGTGACCATTCATCATTTCTTTACTTTTCTTAAGCGCGTCATATGGACCAATAGTCTCATCTTCCGCTATAATAAAAAAGGTCATTGAGTATGAAATTGCAGCGATAATCCCTGGAATTATTAAAAGAATTGTCCAAAGTATTATAAAAATAACCATCAAAACGTAAGCTAATATAGATGTTCCAAAATTTCTAAATCCTTCGAATAATTGTTCAATTCTAGCATCCTTATTTCTTGCAATATTTAATGAAAAAATAGAAATCCCTAAAACAATAGGACCTGAAACAATTATGGTTAATAAACTCAGAATTGGAACTATTTCACCTAAATATTCTATACCTCCTATAATAAGAAAGTATAGTAAAAAAGTAATTACAGCAATCTTCCATTTTCCCGCTAAGGACTCTCTGGCCATTTGCCTGAGCGTTGAATTTTCATTAACCATATTTTATATTTTAATTGTTTTATGCAATTTATAAATATTTTAAATAAACGAGCTAAATATTATTTTTTAATTTAAAGTTATTTTCTGTTGAAATACTGATTGATTCCTAACGAGTCAAACTTATAAGCAGTACTATTTTCGGTTCTGTCCAGTTTATCGTTAATTGTTAAACCCCAAAGTACTAATTCCATAC
>JAQWYU010000101.1 GCA_029253805.1 Flavobacteriaceae bacterium
AGTCATTAAGGGAATTAGCTCTGAATTCTCGTCAAAGTCTTGCAATGACAAACTGTCAAGCATTGTAAATTTTGATTTACTCATAATTGTATTAAGTCATTCTGTCATAAAACAGAATTGTTTTTATTGTTAATAGTTAAATATTATGTAGCTAAGAATTTAACCAACAGATATAGCAACTAATATTACATACCAATACTTCCAATTGTTGTGCCAATAAATTGATTTAAAGAAATAATAATAATTCTATTTTTTAATTTCGGTTATTTTAACTCTAGATAGAACTAAAAAAGAAAAAGTAAAAAATACAACTAAAGATAAAACTGAATACTGCATGGATCCTGTAAGAGATATTAGTAATCCAAAAACAAACATTCCCAAGACAATTGCAATTTTTTCAGTAACATCATAAAAACTAAAATAAGTTGCATTATCGTGAGTTTCAGGAATAAGTTTAGAGTAAGTTGAGCGCCCAATAGTTTGCGTAGCTCCTAGAACAAAGCCTAACAAAACCCCTAGTCCATAAAAATAATAATCAACATTAGGTTGATTAATATCTAGTGAAAAGCAAGAAAAACAAACACTACCCCAGATAATTAGAGATAATTTTAACGATTTAATATTTCCAACTTTTTTTGATAATTTAGAAAATAAATATGCACCGATCATAGCCACGATCTGAACTAAAATAATGGTCAAAATTAAATTAGTAGTAGGTAACCCAAGCTCTTTACTCCCAAAAATACCAGCCATAAGAACTATGGTTTGTACACCAACACTAAATAAGAAAAAAGATACTAAAAAATACTTAAGTTGAGGTAAGTTTTTTAATTCGTTAAGAACTAACTTTAGTTCTCTCAGCCCTTTCCATATGTAGTCCTTTTCAGGTTTTCGATTATAAATGTCATTCGGTAAGCGTCTGTATGTGATTTGTGCAAAACCAAACCACCAAAAACCAACTAATAGGAATGTAATTCTGGGAGCCAGACTTGGATCTGAAATTCCAAACCAATCAGGTTTTTGTACCATTACCAAACTAAAAATCAATAATAATACAGAACCAGCATATCCATAAATAAATCCTTTTGCACTCACTTCATCTTGCTGATTACCATATGCAATTTCGGGTAAGTATGCATTATAGAACACTATACTACCCCAAAAACCTATACTGGCTAAAATGGTAAAAGTAAGAGCGACCCACAATGTTTCGGGTCCCTTAAAAAAAAACAAGCACATAACAGAAACAGAACCAAGTAAACAAAAGAATTTCATGAACTTTAATTTATTTCCTGTATAATCCGCAACAGCCGAAAGCAAAGGTGAGCAAAAAGCAACAATTAAAAATGATAATGAAAGGGTGTAATCATATAAGGATGTAGGATTCCACATAACACCTAAAAAAGAAATATCTCCGTTACTATTTGCAAATGAGCTAGTAATACTACTGTAATAAATCGGAAATACAGCTGTACTAATTACCAATGGATAAACAGAGTTAGCCCAATCGTAAAAAGCCCATGCATTAGTTAATTTCTTACTTCCTTTTTTAAAATTTTTCATAAAAACTACATTTACGTTTGGGCATGTCTAAAATTAAGATTTTAATTTACAAAAAGAAAAGATTACCTAAAAGATGTAACTCCAAATTTAAGTGCTTCAACTTTAGCGTCTTCAGCCAAAGTCTTCAAATTAGTTATCCTAGAATCATTTGAAGGATGAGTGCTTAAAAATT
>JAQWYU010000102.1 GCA_029253805.1 Flavobacteriaceae bacterium
GCTCAAAAAAAGAAAAATGGAACTATTTATATAGAACATCCTGCAATGGATGTAGTAGAGCAGTTTAACTCTGCTTTTGTAAGTGGAGATGTTGAAAAAATAAAAAGTCTAGTTTCAGATGATTTCAGCTGGAGAAATTCAACTATGAGAGAAAAACCTGGTACTTTAAAACAGCTTTTAGGCCGATCAAATTACCTTAGTAATAACATTGAAAACTTTGAAATCAAACACTATGGAGGTTCTTACCCTGACGCATTTGAGTACAAAAAAGACAATGTTTTAGATGTCAAAACTTACACATGGATGACAGGTTATGATAAAAATACAGGAGTTGCACTCAACATGCCTAGGTATGCTAATTTTCGTGTACAAAAAAATGGTAAAATCCTATCAGTAAATATTATGGATGACCAAGTACTTTGGAATAAAGCTTATGATGCCTATGGAACTTCAAAGAACGGAGTGATTTTTAAAGATCATCCACTAGTCTCCAAGGTAAGACTTCTGATGCACTCTTATCTTACCAAAGATGTTGAAAAAATTAAAAACAACTACACAGAATCAACCATGTTTTATGATGTAATGAATTCGGAATTAAATGAATTCAAAACATTAGACGAAGAATTTGCAGACTTTAGCAAATACATGGAGATATTTGAATTGTCAGAAGTTAATGAAAGTGGATACCCTGACGTGTTAGATTACGAGGGTGACAACACAGTCGTAATTTCGTGGTGGAACATGAAGTTCAAGAACAAAATATCAGGAAATACAGCTGTAATAAAACAGCACATTCACCATGCATTTAATGAAGAAGGGGAAATTGTAAGAGAGGACTATTACTTCAATCCTTCGCAACTTCCAAAGTAAAACTAGATAAATTTATTATGAACAAACCTTCTCTAAAACGAGAAGGTTTTTTAATTCTAAATAGGCGTCTGTTTTCATTTGATTAGTATATTAACTGTAGGTGAAAGTTATCAAAAGTACTTAAGCTGACATTTATTATATTTGATACACAAAATAAATTTAATTATGAAAAAACAAATTTACATATTGGCAATTCTAGTTTCATCAATAGCATTTTCGCAATCTAAGGAAAGAATTAGCCTACATCTTTTTGATTTACCCGCTGGTATATCAATTGAAGAATTTCAAAAAGACCTTAACAAAGCAAATACAATTTATGAAAAAAATGGATTTGGAGTAGACAAATATAAAGTCTACCAAGTAAAGTCAGAAGACGAAGCCAAAGTACACCGCTACATGTGGTTAAGTACTTGGGCTGACGATGTTGAGTATAGTAAGGCACACTCAGAGGAAATAGATGATTTCTGGGAAAACTATTTTACTCCTAAATATGAAAAAATGCTAGAAGAACATATTTACAGAAAATTTTTTTCTGTGAAGTAAGTTTTTGAATTAAATATTCTAATTGATACTAAATTATAAATAAAAATATTATGAGCAGTAAGTTTTTTGGAAATAAAACTGTTAAGCAGTCAGAGACAAAAAAAGGATCTAAATCGGTCTACAAAAATCAAAACAACAGTAACAAAACTGCAGTTAGGAAAACTGGCCGTGGAAAATAGACTTTGAATACAAACATCAGTCTCAAACAGATAAATAAACTTGCAATTCCTGCAATTATAGCAGGTATTTCCGAGCCAATACTTTCCCTAACAGATGCAGCGATTGT
>JAQWYU010000103.1 GCA_029253805.1 Flavobacteriaceae bacterium
GGCAATACCATCTGCATCTGCATCTGGACATCCTGATAAAGCCTTAGTTCCAGCTTCATTAGGACAAGTGTCGTTGTTGTCAGAAACACCATCTCCGTCAGAATCAGGGCAGCCATTGTATTCTGCAGATCCTGCTTGATTTGGACAAGTGTCTTCAGAGTCTTGAATTCCATCAGAATCAGAATCTGGACAACCGTTAAATTCAGCTAGACCAGCTTGATTTGGGCATGTATCTTCAGAATCTTGAACACCATCACCATCAGAGTCAGGACAACCATTAAATTCAGCTAAACCAGCTACGTCTGGACATATATCATATTTGTCATATACGCCATCTCCGTCAGAGTCATTTCCACCAAACTTGATAGTAACTCCAACAGAATGTTGAAAATGATCTGACAACACCTCTTCATCAAAAGAGTTTTTTATACCTGATTGAGCTGTAATTCCCACCAAATCGTTAATCCAATAAGAGACTCCTACAGTTCCATTTAATGTTGCAAGTCCGCCCAAATCTACTCCAGGCTGTTCCATCCATGTGTAACCACCTCCAAAGCCGACAAATGGTTCTAATTTGGCAGTATTTAGTATTTCCGAAAAACTGTACTTAACCATTCCATCAACAGAATAGTATTGTAAGCCTTCGACAGATGCTGCAGGCTCTGAGTCATCATTGTTGATGTTCCATTTATCTAATTTATTAAAAGTTCCTGAAACAATAAATGAAAAATTATCATCGAGATATTTACCAACAGAGATCATGGACGGAGTTGGCCCTATAGTCCACTCGCCTGCTACGTCGTAAAGCTTAGAAAAGCTAACGTCTTCTGTTCCAACTTGATTCCCGCCGTTGATTGTTCTGGTTGCATCAACTGCATTTGTTCCAATTGTTATTTGCCAAGGATTATTTTTGTCCTGTGCTTTAACGCTTCCGATCACTAAAAATAGTAATCCAGTTAAGATTAATCTGCTAAGATTTTTCATATAATAGTATTTAAATTGTTTTTAAGTCTTAATGGCAAAAATATGATGTTATATCTAAAAAACAAACTTAATAGCTAAAAAATAGCTTTTTGCATGTTCAATTTATTTAGTATTTTTTTTTAAAACTTGCGATCTGTAATTAAAAAAGAGCTTTTATAAGATAAAAACTAACACTCTTTAACCTGTAAGGTGGGGTTTGTGTATACGAGTAGTTTCTTTATGACTTTAAAGCCCATATTCTCTATAACCTCAGCATAATTAATTAGTTGTAACTTATGTTTATCGTCATAAACACCTGTTTTGTAATCTAAAATGACAGATGTTTGGTCCTCAAAGACAACAAAACGATCTGGGATAATTATCTTTCCACTACTAGTGATGATTTCTTTCTCGTTAAAGACAGTAACATCTGAACTGTAATAGGGGCTAAGATCCGGATGATTTACGATGTCTTCAACTGTTTGCAATAAAGCGTTTTTTTGTTTGCTTGATACAGCTCCAGTGTACATAAAACGATTAAATGTAGTTTCAATATCAGATTCAGTGAAAATTCTTGATAATAATAAATGAACTAGATTTCCTTTTTCAATTGCTTCTTTTTGAGAGGAATCCCACAAAAAACCTGCACTTGTTGATATTGACACATTGTGTTGCGCCTTGGGTGTACAAATGAACTCTGTTTGAATTTCAGTAGGATATCTTTGGGGCTTTGGATTATCTATTTTTTCAAAAAAACCAAATTCATACTCAAACTTAGCAGCATCCCAAATGCCAATTGATTTTAGATAATTTATTAAGAGTCCTGAATAGGTTTTTGTATTTTCATCTCCTTTTTTAGAAACAGAAGCATTTCCGACTATGTATAATTGCTCCACTGCTCGGGTAAGAGCAACATAAAGTAAATTAATATTATCTAACTCGAGTTTGGACTGATGGTCGTAGTATACAGAGGATGCTTCTGGGCCATAATCTTCAAAGTCTTTATTAAAGTTTAATAAAAACTGTGTGAAGGGAGCTAGTGAGTCGTCTAAAGATAGCCATTCTTTAGGGTCTAATTCTCTGTAAATGTCTAGTTCTGCATATGGAAAAATTACAACTGGAAATTCTAAGCCTTTTGATTTGTGAACTGTCATAATTTGGACAGCATTTATTCCTTTCGGAGTAACTATACTTAAATTATCTTTTTTTAGATTATAATGATCCAAAAACTGAGTAACACTCGATGTCGATTTTTGAGTAAACTCCAGCACGAAATCTAGAAAGAATTGAACATAAGCGTTAGATTTCGTTGACAACTCAAAACTACTAATAATGTATTCAACTGTCTCATAAAGAGAGAGATTAAGAGCAGTTCGTGATGAAAAGTAAAACCCAATGTCTTTGAGTCTCTCAAAAAAACCGCACACTTCTAAAGAAAGAGTCTCTAATCGAAATGTGTGGGGGTTTTCAACATTTTTAAAATATAAAATGTAGTTTATTAGTTCAATTTTAGCTTCAATATTAGAAGGTTCATGCAAATACTCTAAAATAGTGATTATGAATTTGACTTGGGGAGATTTACATACTAGTAACGTTTCACTTGAAACAATATCAATGTTATGTTGGCTTAAGAGGTTTGCTACCGCCACTCCCTCTTTTCGCTTTCTTACTATAACACAAATATCATTTAGCTTTGTAGTAGATCCTGAAGCCATATAGCGTTTTACTATATCTAAAACTTTATTAGCATACAAAAGTGATTTATCTTTCCCTTTTTCAAGTCTCAGTAAAGAGATATTAACATACCCAGATTTTTGATTAAATTCTAGCTGTGGTGGGGCCTGATACAATAATTTATAAACCTCGCTAGAAAATACAAGAGTCGACAAGTGTTTAAAAAAATTGTTATTAAAATTAACAATCTCTCTACAACTACGGAAGTTTGTTTCAAGGAAGCAAGTATTGGCCTTAAAAGGAAGTGAATTATTACCGCTGTAAAGGTCAATAAACTGCTCAGCTCTACCGCCTCTCCAACGATAAATAGCTTGTTTGGCATCACCCACTAGCATAGCGCTGCCATTTTCTGAAGCCAATGTATTTGTAACAAATGGAATCAAATTTTCCCACTGAAGCTCAGAAGTATCCTGAAATTCATCTATAAAAAAATGATTGAACTTTTCACCTATGCGCTCATATATAAAAGGTGCAGGTTGATTTTTAATCTCCCTACTTATAATTGTATTAAATTCTGATATTAATAGAAGATTGTCCTCTTTTTTAATATTTATTAACTCTTTGTTTATCAAACTTACCACTGAAAGTGGAATGGTGTTTTTACGTATGTTCTTTAGAAAACGTAAGTGATAAACAGCGATTTTTGTAAGTTTAAATGCTTCAAGAAGTTCAGGTTTTATTCTATCGATTATTCCAGCGATTTCTGGTGATGTTTTTTGAGTATACAACGTTGACGAATCAATTGATTTTTGCCACTGTGCATTAAAATTAATGTCAAACTTTTTAGAACTTAGCGCCAAAAAATGTTTAGGTAATGAACTTCGGCTAAAGTCAGAAAACTCAATTCCATTAGATAATATCAAGTCTAACACTTGTTTTGATAAATTTATAATTTGTGTTTCCTCAAACTTAATTTTTTTTGTGAGAGACTTCTTA
>JAQWYU010000104.1 GCA_029253805.1 Flavobacteriaceae bacterium
CAAAATTAAAATTGTAGCTAAGGAGATTTTAGAAGCTCCAACGATGTTTCTCAACAAATTAGAAATCCCATACTGTTTGAATTCTAAAACGATGTTGTCGTAGCGGAAAACCCAGACACTAATAACTGAGACCGAAACGATAAGCTGAGCTAAAATGGATACTTTATTCATAAGAATAAATTTAAAAATTTAATTTAAATGTAAGAATTAAATATTAAATATTAATAAAATTTTATTTAAATCTAGCCTAACAGACGTGTGTTATTTGCTTAAAACATTCCTTAACTTAGCTTACAATTTGATGATAATATATTTTTTGGTTCATAATATAAAACCTTTTTAGCCGACATTTTATAATTGTGAAATTTGATTTTAATCTTTTACAATTAACATGTGAAAACATAGCTCTACTTTTGTTAATTAATTAACCCATTAAAAAATAAAAAAGTAAAACAAATAAAATAATTTAAAGACTTTGCAGTCAAAGGTAATATCATGCTTGACATGGCTATTGGAATTATTACAGATGCTTCCTTCAGTTCCGTTGTTAATGTGTTAGTAAAAAATATTATTTTACCTCCATTATCGCTTATGACTGATGGGATTAATTCTCACGGAAATGACTCATCTTTAGAACTCAAACAAAAAAAACCAGCCAAGTATTTATCGATTACGGATTATTTGCAGAAACTATTTTAGATTTTATAATTGTTGGCTTCACCATATTCGTAGTAGTCAAATTTGTTAATAAACTCAAAAGAAGAGAACTCGAAGTCAAAGACATTACAGAAGTGACCCCTGCAGATGTTCAATTACAATCTGATATAAAAGAAGTGCAAAAAATTCAGAACCATAAATTGAGTAAATAGCTTAGCGATTGGCGTGAAGACGGGCCACGTATTTTCCAATGACATCAAATTCAAGATTAACTATAGTATCCACTTTAAAGCTATTAAAGTTCGTATGCTCGTAGGTGTAAGGAATAATGGCTACACTAAATTCGCCATCTTTGGAGTTTACAACCGTCAGGCTCACACCATTTACAGTAATAGACCCCTTTTCAATGGTAAGATTGCCAACAGATGCATCATACTTAAAAGAATATATCCAACTTCCGTTTTTGGTTTCAACTGCTGTACAGCTTCCAATTTGATCTACATGTCCCTGGACCATATGACCATCTAGCCGCGCTCCAAGCTTTAGGCCACGCTCTAAGTTTACAGTTGCTCCAACTTTCAATGTATTAATATTGGTTTTTTCTAAGGTTTCTTTGATTGCAGTAACGGTATAGTCAGCTTCCGTTTGCGCAATAACGGTCAGACACACCCCATTATGAGATACACTCTGATCTACTTTTAACTCTGGACCAAGTACACTTTGAATCGTTAAATGTAAGTTATCATTCTCCTTTACTAAATCTTTTACAATTCCTAAATCTTCAATAATTCCCGTAAACATGCTTTTAATTCGTTAAATTCGTAATTCAAAATTACAAACAACACGGCACTTTTAGTGGAAAAAGAAGAAAAAATAAAATTAGGAATTTCTATAGGAGACTTAAACGGCATTGGAGGGGAGTTGATAATTAGGACCTTTGAAGACAACAGAATGCTAGAGTTTTGTACCCCGGTAATTTACGCATCT
>JAQWYU010000105.1 GCA_029253805.1 Flavobacteriaceae bacterium
TTAACAGTATAAGTCTTACAAGTTCGTTTTTGTCAGATGACTTTTTTGGAATGATGGATTCAAACGAAGGAGCCATGTCCAACTCGGATAAGTTAGACATAGCTGTGGGACGTATTTTAGCAAATTCAGCCCAGCAAGCTAAAGAAATGGTCGATAAAGTAGAATCATACTACAACAAGGAGACATATGGAAGTTGGAGAAATAACTTTCTTATGATTTCGGATGATGTTGACGAATTTAGTGATCGTCTGATACAAGAGACTACTGATATTATAGCAGAGGATGTTAAGTTAGAAAAACCTTTCTTAAATGTTTTTAAAATTCATTCTGACTCATATATCCAAGAAACTACATCTGGTGGAGCACGTTATACGTCTGTTAATAAAGCTATTTTTGATGCTCTAGAGGTAGGCGCCATAGTAGTTAATTATTTTGGTCACGGAGGTGAAGACGGATTGGCAGTTGAAAGAATTTTTGACAAGATAAATGCACAAGAACTTAACAATCCCAATAAACTAAACTGTTTTGTCACGATTACTTGTGAGTATACCAAATTTGACAATCCATATAGAAAGTCAGCCGGAGAATATCTTTTTTTGAACAAATCTGGTGGAGCGATCAGCTTAATCACAACTACAAGACAAATTTTAATCAATGTTGGGATTCAATTTAATAAGGCTCTTAGTAAATATTTGTTTTCCTACGGAAATATTGAACCTATAAGTGTAGGCGAAGCACTGCGCAGAACCAAAAACGATCCTATGGTTACAAATATTAATCAGCGAAGGTTAGTTTTTTATATTGGAGACCCTGCATTAAAAATCCCCATGGCTGATCCAGATATCAGAGTTACCAAAATTAACGATGAAGATGTCAGCTTAAATAATCAGCTTTTAAAAGCCTTAAGCTCTGCAAAAATTACTGGAAATATTACCAATAATCTAGGAGAGGTCCAAACAAATTACAATGGTATATTGACAGCAACTATTTTTGATAAAGATTTACAACGATCAACAATTGGAAATGATGGTATTACAGATGGTTCTGATTTAATTACACTAGACTTTAATGCTATGGGAGAAGTTATTTTTAGAGGACAGGCGAGTGTAACGAATGGATTATTTGAATTTGAATTTGTTGTCCCCAGAGACATAAACGTATCACAGGGAAATGGTAAAATTAGTTTATATTCAAAAACTGAAGTACCACTCACTAATAATAGAGGTTTTAGTTATGATATAGCCATAGGTGGGGTTAATTTAGATGCACCGGAAGACAACACTGGCCCCACAATTGATTTGTTCATGAATGATGAGGCTTTTATTTCAGGTGGAATTACAAATGAAAACCCTGTTTTGATAGCAAATTTATTTGATGAGAACGGTATTAACACTGCAAGTGGAATTGGCCACGACATCGCAGCTACCTTGGATGGTGATGAAACTAACGTCTACAAACTAAATGACTATTACACAGCTGCGGTAGATGATTACAAGCGCGGTAGCTTGAGCTACCCCTTTAGAGATCTAAGCCCTGGACTTCATACTCTTAGTTTGAAAGTATGGGATGTTTACAACAATGCTACTGTTCAAGAGATACAATTTATTGTGTTTGATCAGGATGAAAGTTTAGAAATTACAAACGTTTTAAATTACCCTAATCCATTTATAAATTATACAGAATTTTGGTTCAATCACAATAGTGCAGGGGTTTTGGACGTTTCAATACAAATATTTACAATTTCAGGAAAACTAATAAAAACATTAAACGGGCAAACCAATACTGGATCACTTTCAGGAAGTTCGATCTCAAGAAATTTAACATGGAATGGGACAGATGATTTTGGAAGTAAAGTAGGCAAAGGAGTTTATGTTTATAAGTTGAATGTTCATTCAAGAAGTAGTGGAATGAAATCAGAGAAAATTGAAAAACTTGTAATACTTTAATAAAAACCTATATTTGTTAATATTTAACTTGAAAACAAAAATGACTGTACTTAAAAATACACACAAAACACTGGGATTAGGATTGATGTTTTTTGTGAGCTTATTATCGAATAAAATAGAAGCTCAAACCACCATAATACCAAATCTTGACAGTAGAGTAATTACAACTGGAGTACCATTTTTATTGATTGCATCTGATGCGCGTGCAGCAGGTATGGGTGACATGGGAGTAGCAACTTCAGTGGATACTTACTCTCAACAATGGAATCCTTCTAAATATGCTTTTTCAGAAACAAAATCTGGTTTTGGAATTAGCTACACACCATATCTAAGTAAATTAGTAAATGATATGTTTTTGGGAAATGTTACCTATTTCAACAGACTAAACGAAAGAAGTGCATTTGCTGCCAGTTTTAAATATTTTTCTCTAGGTGAAATTGAGTTGCGTGAAGATGAATTTTCAGAAGCATTGATTGAAAAACCAAATGAGTTAACATTTGATGTTTCATACTCGTTACGATTATCAGATCAATTTTCAATGGGAGTTGCCTTGCGCTATCTACGTTCTGACTTAAAAATTTCAGCCTTTGATCCAAGCTCTAAAGCTGCAGGTTCAATTGGGGTTGACATTTCCGGTTATTACCAGAGCGAAGATGAAGCTTACAATGATTTTAATGGACGTTGGAGAGGTGGTTTTGCTATTCAAAACTTAGGTCCAAAAATAAAATACGATGATGCAGGAAGAGAAAACTTCCTGCCAACAAACTTGAGAATTGGCGGTGGATTTGATTTTATATTTGATCAATATAACAGAATTAATATAACTACAGAGTTCACAAAATTACTGGTCCCAACGCCTCCTATTTATGGAACTGAATACAACTACACAGATACTAATGATAACGGAGTTTACGATCCCGATGTTGACACCAGAGGGTCTATAGTTAATAGCAACGTCATTATTCAAGGTCAGGATCCTAACGTAAGTTTCATGTCAGGTATTTTTCAATCATTTAATGATGCACCAGGTGGATTTAGTGAAGAGATTGATGAGTTTACTTTTGCTTTAGGAGCCGAATATTTATATCAAGATTCTTTTGCACTAAGAGCAGGTTACTTTAGTGAAAATGAGTCTAAAGGAGCGAGGAAGTTTTTCGCACTTGGAGCTGGTTTTAAATATACAACAATAGACATTGATTTATCATATTTATTCTCAGCCTCCAAAGTTCAAAGCCCACTTGAAAATACACTACGTTTCTCTTTGTCATTTAATATTGGGGATAACGAGTATTCCGAATATTAATTTATGTAATAATAATTCTTACTGGTACCAGTGATTTTTATATTTATTAATTATGAAAAAAATAAAAATAGAAAGTACATTTTTTGTATACGACGCCATTGAAGAATTAACAGTTCCTGTACAAAAACTAATAAAAAAAGCAGCCATAGCACGCGAAAAAGCCTATGCTCCTTATTCACATTTTTTGGTTGGAGCAGCACTAGAGCTTGAAAATGGAGTCATTATTTCAGGAAACAATCAAGAAAATGCCTCATACCCTTCTGGCTTATGTGCTGAGAGGACCGCTATTTATTATGCAGGGGCTGAATTTCCAAATCAAAAAATACTTCGAATGGCAATAGTCGCTGGATCTACTAAGAATCCAACAACTAAACCAATACCACCATGTGGAGCTTGCAGGCAAGC
>JAQWYU010000106.1 GCA_029253805.1 Flavobacteriaceae bacterium
AAATTACGCCGAGAGGTGGTCGTATTTCTGGAACGTCTTCTATTGTGCAATTAGACGCTTGGAATTGGGAAGATGCTGTGGTTAAAAAAAATGGTGGTGTTCATCTAAACTGGCCCAGAGCATTGTCCCGTAGTCGTTGGTGGCTTGGAGAAAATTATGGACTGAAAAGCAATCCAAAATATAGCAGTCAAACTGCAGAGATAGAAACTTACTTTAAGCAGTCCAAAGCAAATTCAAAAAGTAATAATGCGAAGCAAAATCTTCCTTTATGTGCTATGAAAGGATTATTTGACAACTCCAAAACACTTTTTATTCATGTGAATGACGAAAAAGGAATAATTGATGCCGTTGAGTTTTCAAAAAATCAAAATATTTCTAAAACAGTGATTGTTGGAGGCTACGAAACCTATAAGCTAGCGACATATTTAAAAGAAAACAATGTATCGGTACTACTGCAACGTGTACACTCGAGACCCAGCAACGACGATCATGATTACGACCTTCCATTTAAAATGGCAAAAATACTGTTTGATGAAGGCGTTACTGTAGCACTAGAAACAAGTGGGGATATGGAGCGTATGAACTCTAGAAACTTACCGTTTTATGCAGGAACGACAGTAGCACATGGTCTTACAAAAGAACAGGCTCTTCAATTAATATGTTTAAATACCGCAAAAATATTAGGAATTGATGCTAAATATGGCTCTTTAGAAGTTGGGAAAAGTGCCACTTTGTTTGTTAGTGATGGCGATGCATTAGATATGAGAACAAACCAGTTGACAAGTGCCTTTATTGACGGTAGAAATATAAGTTTAGAAAGCCATCAAACAAAGTTATGGAAACGATACTCAAAAAAATATAATACAAACTAATTAAAAAGATTAATAAAATTAAACATTCAATTTAGAAGCATGATTAAGAAGATCAGTAGTGTTCAAAATCCTTTTGTAAAAGAATTAGTCCAACTAAAAGAAAAATCTAAATTAAGAAAACAAACTGGTAAGTTTATTGTTGAAGGTAGACGTGAAATTTCGTTAGCCATAAAAGGATCTTACAACCTAGAAAAAATTTACTACTGTGAAGGCTTGTTTACAGCCTATGAAGTTACTACACTTTATCCATATGGAATAAATATTATTGAAATTTCAAAGTTAGTATATGAAAAGGTAGCTCACAGAGATACAACTGAAGGAGTAATTGCAGTAGCACAAGCAAATAAACTTAGCTTAAATAACTTAAAAATATCATCTAAAAACCCTCTAATATTAGTTGTTGAATCACCTGAAAAACCAGGAAATATTGGAGCATTGTTAAGAACCGCTGATGCTGCTAATATAGATGCAGTAATAATTGCCAATCCGTTAACCGATCTGTATAATCCAAATATTATCAGATCAAGTGTTGGTGGTGTCTTTACAGTACCTATTGCTACCGCCACCACTGACGAGATTATTGAATATTTAAATAGTAATAACATAGCTATTCATAGTGCAATACTTCAAGAATCAGTAGCGTATGATTCTATTGATTTTAGTAAACCTTCAGCTATAATTATAGGAGCTGAATCAACTGGACTTTCAGAAAAGTGGCGTAAAATCTCTACAACAAAAATTCAAATTCCAATGCAAGGTAAGTTAGATTCTATGAACTTATCTGTAGCCGCTGGAATAATCATATTTGAAGCAAAAAGACAACGTAAATTCGTCTAAAATTAACATACAAAAATTTTGTGTAAAAACTAAGTGTTGTTATTGCGTGTTTCGTTTGATTGTATTAATTTTAGATAATGACAGATGATGAAATTGTTACTGAAAATACTGCCATAGCAAAGCAATACAAAGAACTATTGAAAATTAGCTACCGCACTTTGTCTTCTAAAGATAAAAAGCTAATTAGAAAAGCATTTGATGTCGCTGTTGACGCTCATTCAAAACAACGTAGAAAATCTGGTGAAGCATATATATTTCACCCCATAGCAGTAGCGAGAATAGTTGCCTCAGAAATTGGACTTGATGCAAATTCTATAGCAGCCGCATTACTTCACGATGTAGTGGAAGATTGTCAACGATACAACATTAAAGATATTGAGCAACTATTTGGAGAGACTGTTGCTAGGATTGTTAATGGTTTGACTAAAATATCGAATATAAAAAAAGATATGAATGTGTCAATGCAGGCCGAAAACTTCAGGCGAATGCTTCTCACATTACATGATGATATCAGAGTAATCATTATAAAAATTGCGGATCGACTCCATAATATGCAAACAATTCAGTCAATGAGTGAGGATAAGCAGCTAAAAATCGCTTCTGAGACTCTATATATCTATGCTCCACTTGCACACAAAATAGGATTATACAATATCAAATCAGAACTGGAAGACCTATCATTAAAATACACAGAACCTAATGTATATAATGACATATTAAATAAGCTAGAAGAAAGTAAAGAAGAACAAGATTTATATATAAGAGAAATAAGTACAGTATTAAAAAAAGCCTTAAACAAAGAACAAATCAAAACCGTGATAAAAGGGCGTCCAAAATCAATTTTTTCTATTAGAAGAAAGATAAGAGATCAAGGAGTTTCATTTGATGAAATATATGACAAGTTTGCGGTAAGAATTATTTACAAATCAGAATTAAAAAACGAGAAATTCATAGCTTGGAAAATCTACTCTATTGTTACTGATTACTTTCGACCAAACCCTATCCGTTTAAGAGACTGGATCTCTGCTCCTAAATCTACTGGCTACGAAGCTTTACATATCACAGTAATGGGCCCAAAAGGTCGTTGGGTAGAAGTTCAAATAAGAAGTGAAAGAATGAACGAAATCGCTGAAAAAGGTTATGCAGCTCATTATAAATATAAAGAAGGTAATGACAAAAATGATGAAAATTTAGAAAGCTGGATTGGAAAGCTTCAGGAAGTGATTGAAAACCCTGATTCTAATGCAGTAGAATTTGTCGAACAATTTAAACTTAATCTATATGCTAAAGAGATTTTTGTTTTTACTCCTAACGGAGATTTAAAGTCACTTCCAAAAGATGCAACTCCTTTAGATTTTTCCTTTAGTATACATACAGAAATTGGAATGAAAACAAGAGGAGCCAAAGTAAATGGTAAATTAGTGCCATTGAGCCACACTTTACAAAGCGGTGATCAAGTTGATATAATTACATCTGAAAATGCGAAGCCAACTTCAAACTGGCTAGATTATGCTACAACAACTCGTGCAAAAAGTAAAATAAAATCCTCGCTAAAAGAAGAAAAGAAAACAATAGCTGAAGATGGAAAAGAAATATTAAGACGTAAATTAAAACAACTAAAGATTTCTCTCAATGAAAAATCTGTTAATGAATTAGTAAACTTCTTTAATTTAAAAACAAGTTTAGATTTATTTTACAGAGTTGGAATTAGTAGTATCGACAACACTATGCTCAAAAGTTTTGCTGCCTCAAGAAGCAATGCTTTAGTAAGTTTTATAAAAAACAAAATTTCAAGGAATAAAACGATACTAAAAGAGTCTATTGAAAAAGAAGAAATAACTTCAAAGTACGATATGCTTGTATTTGGAAATGAAGAAGAAAAACTAAATTATAAATTATCAACCTGCTGTAATCCAATTCCAGGTGATATGGTTTTTGGTTTTCTTAGTATAAGAGAGGGTATTAAAATTCATAAAAAGGTATGTCCTAATGCTCTAAGCCTAAGATCCAACTATGCTTACAGAATTATGTCTGCTAAATGGATTGACTCCAGTCAACAAGTATTTAGAGCCATTATTAAGCTTACTGGAATTGATAGGCTTGGTTTAGTAAACTCAATTACCAAGGTAGTCTCGGAAAATATGAACGTAAACATTAAGAGCATACAATTTGATACAAACAGTGGAGTATTTAACGGAAAAATTTCTGTTGAAGTAAACAATAATAATTTTGTCAGTAAGCTTATGGAGAGACTACAAAAAATAAATGGTATTGAAAAGGTGTTTAGAGTCTAAAATTAGTTTAAATTTGAGAATCTTATGAGTATAAAATTAAAAAACCAAAACCAGGAAATTGTAAAAAACGTATTTACAAAATTTCTCAGTGAAAAAGGACATCTAAAAACTCCAGAGCGGTTTGCGATACTACAAGAAATCTATGAAAATGAAGACCATTTTGATATCGAATCGCTGTACATCAAAATGAAAAATAAAAATTATCGCGTTTCAAGAGCTACATTGTACAACACTATAGAATTACTACTAGAGTGTACACTAGTAAGAAGACATCAGTTTGGACAAAATCAAGCACAATATGAAAAGTCATATTTTGACAAACAGCATGATCATGTTATTTTGACTGATACAGGTGAAGTTTTTGAGTTTTGTGACCCAAGGATATTATCTATACAAAAAACAATTGAAGAAGTCTTTGATATTGATATCGATAAACACTCTTTATATTTTTATGGAACTAAAAGGAATACTAAAATTAACGATTAAAGCATGGCAGTAGATTTACTACTTGGGTTACAATGGGGTGACGAAGGAAAAGGAAAAATTGTAGACGTATTAACATCAAAGTATAACATTATTGCACGATTTCAAGGAGGACCAAATGCTGGTCACACCCTAGTTTTTAACGGGACGAAGCATGTTCTACATACCATCCCTTCAGGAATATTCCATAAAAAGGCTATTAACCTGGTTGGAAATGGAGTTGTTATAGATCCGGTCATTTTTAAGAAAGAATTAGACAAATTATCACTTCATAAAGTTGACTACCAAAAATCATTAGTTATATCAAGAAAAGCACATTTGATTTTACCCACACATCGACTTTTAGATGCTGCTTCTGAAGCTTCAAAAGGCAAGGCGAAAATTGGATCTACATTAAAGGGAATTGGACCAACATACATGGATAAAACAGGTCGTAATGGCATAAGAGTTGGAGACCTAGAATTGGATAGTTGGAAAGAAAAGTATAGAGCATTAGCAAACAAACATGAATCAATGGTTAGTTTTTACGATGTTGATTTAGAATATGACCTAAATGAATTAGAAGTTGAATTTTTCGAAGCGATAAATGTTTTAAAGTCTCTAACCTTTATTGATTCCGAAGATTACCTATACCAAGCTCAGCGAGCTGGAAAGTCTATTTTGGCAGAAGGAGCTCAAGGTTCATTATTAGATGTTGATTTTGGTACATACCCTTTTGTAACATCCTCGAACACTACTGCCGCTGGAGCCTGTACAGGTTTAGGGATTGCTCCGAACGTTATTGGAAAAGTTTACGGAATATTTAAAGCTTACACCACTAGAGTTGGTTCAGGCCCTTTTCCTACCGAACTATTTGACAAAGATGGTGAAACAATGGGACGTGTAGGTAATGAATTTGGGGCTACCACAGGTAGATCTAGACGTTGCGGATGGCTAGACCTGGTAGCGTTAAAATACGCCTGTCAAGTAAATGGAGTAACTGAACTAATGATGATGAAAGCTGATGTACTTTCAGGCTTTAAATCATTAAAAATATGTACTGCTTACAAGCATAAAGGAGAAATAATTTATCATTTTCCATTTAATGTAGAAGTACATAATGTAAGTCCAATTTACACAGATTTTGAAGGTTGGGATGAAGATCTTACAAAAATGAGTAATGAATCAACTCTACCAAAATCACTAAATGCTTATATTAATTTTATTGAAAAAGAATTACAAATCCCAATAAAGCTTGTTTCTGTTGGTCCAGACAGAAAACAGACAATTTTTAGATAATAACTAAATCTATCCTTGTGATAGATTTTTAAATTTTACAAAAAACCTCAAATAATTTCTAAAAAAGTCAATATTAGCTATATTTAAAGAAAAACAAAATGAATTGTAAAAATTTATATTTTTTTATGATCTTGATGGTTATTACATTAACAACTTTGAATGCTCAAGAACGAAGAAAGATTGAAATACAGTTCGCTCCATTTATGACTTTTGATGAATCTAAACCTGATGCTACAATACTTACAAGAGATAATTCAAAACAAGTACATATTAAACATGAAGGTATAGAAATGTGGTGTGATGAAGCCATTTATGACGCTAAACAAGACTTTATAGAAGCTTATGGAAAAGTTAAAATTAAGCAAGGAGATACAATAAATATGGTCTCAAAATATGTAGAGTATAGTGGTAAAACTAAACTAGCATTTGCTAGTGGTAATGTGATTTTAAAAGACCCAAGCTCGACTATAACTACTGATACACTTTTCTTTGATCGAACAAAACAAGAGGCTTTCTTTGAAAATAACGGAAAAGTAGATAGAGATACTTCTGGTACTATAACTAGTGTAATTGGTCGTTACTTCATGAAAACTAAGAAATATCAATTTGTTAAAAATGTAAAATTAGTTAATCCAAAATATATAATCGAATCAAATCAACTTGATTTTTATAGTGTTTCTGGCTATGCGTTTTTATATGGTCCAACGACAATTACGAGTAAAACTAGTGTCATTTATTGCGAAAGAGGATTCTACAATACCAGTGAAGACACTGGATATTTTGTAAAGAAATCAAAAATAAATTATAATGAACGTATTGTTGAAGGAGATAGTATTTATTTTGACAGAAATAAAAGTTATGCTTCAGCCACTAACAACATCACAATTACAGACACACTAAACAACACTATAGTCAAAGGACATTATGGAGAAGTATTTAGGGAAAAAGATTCATTATATATCACTCAGCGTGCTTTAGCTATCACGCTCCAGGAGAATGACTCAATATTCATTCATAGTGATACATTAATGGTAACTGGAAAACCAAAAAAAAGAATAATACGTGCTTACTACAACGCAAAAGTGTATAAGTCGGATTTAAGTGGATTAGCAGATTCCATTCACATTAATCAAAATATTGGATTAACTCAACTAATAAATATTGACAAAAGTAAAAATAAAGACGTTTTTTTGAAGAAACAAAAACCTGTGTTGTGGAATATTCAAAATCAAATTACAGGTGACTCTATCCATTTAATTTCTAATGTCAAAACTGAAAATTTAGATTCTTTAAAAGTTTTTAATAATGCGTTTGTAATAAATAAAGACTCATTAGGAGATGGATATAACCAAATTTCAGGAAAAAAACTATTTGGACTATTTCAAGATAATAGTCTATCCACAATTGATGTTGTTAAAAATGCAGAAACTCTATATTACTTAAGAAATGAGTTTAACGAACTAGTAGGGATAGACAAATCAAAATCAGGAGCAATTAAAATTTGGTTAACTAATAATGCAATTGATGAGATGAAAAAATCAAACCAAATTGGAGGAAAAACTTACCCTGAATTAGAATTTCCTGAAAATGAAAAAATTATTCGTGGATTTAATTGGCGGGAATCTGAACGGCCAAAAAGTAAACTTGACTTATTTAAAGATGACCCTCCCCTAGTCTTAAAAGTTATAAAAGGGTTAG
>JAQWYU010000107.1 GCA_029253805.1 Flavobacteriaceae bacterium
AATCTTTCTATGAATTCATCACCATAGTCAATATAATAGTCAGAAAAGTTTGAGAAACGCTCCTGAAGACTTTCGTTAGGGAAAAGTTTTAGCTGTATTTCTTCTAAACGCGTAATGTAGTTGATATGTGATTTCTTTTCAGCCTTAAGCAATCTTTTTTCTAGTACTTCCAAACCTTTCATTTGCTTTTTTTCTTGAGCCAATACAGCGCCAATAAAAGATTTATCTGTATGACTAGCTAGTTCGTAAAACTTCAAAAACTGTTGCTTTAATGCTGCCTTTTGATCGGAAAAATCAATGGAAAAATTTGACATCTTTTTAATTTGTTTATCAATTAATGATTTTTTATTTCCAAATAAATTTAAAATAGATACGTTTAACTTATTCAACTTCTGTTGTTGTTTTAGCGTCACAAGGAGGACTGCATTACGATGTAATAAAATTGGAAAACTAGTCTGTTCAGACTGAAAATATGTTCTAAGTTGAAGCCAATAAGATAACTCACCACCTCCACCTATGTAACAAAGATTAGGCAAAATAGTTTCTTGATACAAAGGACGCATAATAACATTGGGGGAAAATCGCTCTGGGTATAAATTGAGTTCTTCTAAAATACCATTTAAATCCCAGGACAGCTGAGTATTTAAAACACTGTAAACCTCTTCCTTAAATATAATTCGTTCACGTATATTGTCTTTGAGATAAAATAAATTGATTTCTCTGGGGTTCACTTGAACTTTATAACCTTTATCAATTGATTTAATCTCATCATTGGTCTGTGAAATAAATTTGAAAGCATTATTATACGTAAGTTCAGTAGTGACTGCAGGAATAAATAAACGCTTTAGACTTGGGTCATTTCCATCTACTACAATTAAATCATCCCCTTCAAAAAGAGTATGTACTAAATAGCGTGTAGCATTCGCTAAGTTTGAATGATTTAGATAAGTGTTTTTAAATAATTCCAATAGATTATTTGCATTGGCGGTTTTTCCTAACACGTTAGAAAATAAATTTATCAACTCAACTAATTCAGAGGTATCTATTAAACCAACAGCTCCAGATGTCTTTTTAGACCATTGAAATCGTTTGCTCTGAAAATTAAAGTGATTTATTTCTTCAAAATCATGATCTTCTGAAGCCATCCAAAAAATAGGGATATAATTATTTTCTGGATACTTAATCTTTAACTCCTTTGCAAGATTTATAGTTGTTATAATTTTATATAAGAAGTAAATCGGCCCCCCCAACAGATTCAACTGATGTCCCGTCGTTACAGTAAATGTATTTTCTTTGGCAAGAGACAAAATTCTACTTGTTATTGGTTCAGAAGGTATCCATTCGGCATATTGCTTCAACAATGAACTAACTAAAACTTCTCTTTTTGTAATTGAAAACTCTGCTTTCTTAGCATTTAATTGAGGCTTAAAATTTTCTAGAGTTGGATAGCGATTATATAGGGATTGAAGTTTTGGATGTTTTTCTACATAATCACAAATAAGCTTTGAAGCGTAAGCAGTGTCTCGAAATGAAATACAGTCAGTTGGCATAGCATTAACTTATTATACGTAAAAATAGTTAATTTGATAAGCAATTACTAACAAAAAGATTTACAACACTACTTCTGCATACAAATCAAAATCTGCAGCTTCAGTAACTTTAACTGTGGT
>JAQWYU010000108.1 GCA_029253805.1 Flavobacteriaceae bacterium
CTACCTCAGGGTAGAGAAAATAAGATTTTAGCGCAAATATATCAGGCGATAAGGATAGAAGTGAATCAAGAGATTGAAGCCCTTAAGGCTTTTTTATTACAGACTACCTCTTTAGTAAAGACAGATGGACGTCTAAGTATTATCTCATATCATTCCCTTGAAGACCGCTTAGTTAAGCGTTTCATAAGAAATGGTTTATTTGAAGGGGAGCCTGAAAAAGATGTTTTTGGAAACTTTGAAGTCCCTTTCAAAAAAGTTGGAAGCCTAATTATTCCAACACCAGCTGAGATAAAATCAAATAACAGAGCTAGAAGTGCTAAGTTAAGAATTGCTAAAAAAGTAAATTAAGAGGTGTTAATGAAAAACAGAATGTATAATATTTTAAAAGGAACTTTTCTTGTTAGAGACGGAGCTTTTAAAAATTGGCGTCTAATTTTTTTCTTTTTAGCATTAGCAATATTAATGATAGCAAGCTCTCACGCAGCTGATCGCAAGGTACATAATATTGCTTTATTAAATGAACAGTTTAAGGGGCTACGTTCCTCATATGTTGAAATACGAGCCTTATTGATGGAGTATAAAATGGAGTCCGTCATAAAAAAACGACTTGAGTCCAAGGAGATTAAGGCTTCTTTTGATCCGCCTATTAAAATTATTATTAAAACTAAATAAAACTAAATCAATGATATTAACTAAAAAGTCTATTATGAACAAATTATACTTCGTTTCAGGGGTTATGTTCATTTTTGCCCTTTTAGTGGTATATAAATTAATTACAATCCAATTTGTTCAGGGCGCTAAATATCGTGTTCTTGCAAAACAGCTGACTATAAAAAATGATAAGATTACTGCTAATCGCGGTAATATATATTCTGTCGGAGGTAGCTTGTTGGCTACATCAGTCCCAAAATATGATATTAGAATTGATTTAGTAGCTCCGTCAGAGAAAAACTATAATAATCATATTAGCGCATTAAGCGATTCGTTGGCTATTTTTTATGGTACTTCGTCAAGTGAGTATAGACATCAGTTCAATCTAGCTCGCCAAAATAAAAATCGTTATTTTCTCTTAGCGAGGAACTTAGGATATTCACAGTATTTAAAATTTAGAAATTTTCCTCTTTTAAGCTTAGGAGCTTTCAAAGGCGGTTTGATTGTTGAGCAGTCCACAAAACGAGACTATCCTATGGGTGCAATAGCACAAAGATCAATAGGCTATGAGCGTTTTGATGACTTCGGAAATATTACGCGTGTTGGAATTGATGGTGCGTTTGGTAAAAAATACCTAAGAGGGGTGGACGGGCGGAGGCGTAAGCAAAAAATTGGTAAAGGTCAATGGAAGCCAATAGATGATTTTAATCAACTTGAGCCTCAAGACGGATATGATGTTTATACGACAATTGACGTTAATATTCAAGATATTGCTCATCATGCTCTTTTGGAACAGTTAGAAGATTTTAAGGCTGATCACGGAACGGTGGTTGTAATGGAGACTAAAACTGGCGATATTAAAGCTATTTCCAATTTAGGAAGAAATAATGAAGGCTTATATTATGAGAGACTAAATTATGCTGTTGGTGAATCTCATGAACCTGGTTCTACATTTAAGCTAATGGCATTAGCGGTAGCGTTAGAGGATAAAGTAATTGACACCACAACGATGATTGATACTGGAAAAGGGGTTTTATCATATTACGGCAAAAAAGTAAGAGATTCGAAAAATGGTGGTTATGGTAACATTTCCATAGCCAAAGCTTTTGAAGTTTCCTCAAATACAGGAATTGTAAAAGCAATTCACCGCGCATACAAGGACCAACCCGAAAAATTTGTGGATGGTTTGTATAGTATGAATCTTCAAGACTCTCTTGGTTTAGCTTTAATAGGTGAAGGAAGGCCAATTATTCCTGACCCAAGAACTAATAATGGTCGTTGGAGTGGTATTGCTTTAGAGTGGATGGCCTATGGTTATGGAGTTTCATTTACACCACTTCAAACCTTAACTTTTTATAATGCTATTGCTAACGATGGAGTTATGGTAAGGCCAAAGTTTTTAAGAGAAATAAAAGAAATTGATACATCAATTAAAACTTTTCAAACAGAGACAATCAATCCTAAGATATGTTCAAAAGAAACTGTTTTAAAATTACAACAGCTGCTTAAGAATGTAGTTAAAAAAGAACATGGAACAGCTCACAAGTTATACTCTAAAAAATTTTCAATGGCAGGAAAAACAGGTACATGTCAAAAGAATTACTCAGACAAGGATCAATTGAATTACATATCCTCTTTTTGTGGCTATTTTCCATCAAATAATCCTAAATATTCGTGTATTGTAGTTATTCATGAACCAGATAAAAGTGTTGGTTATTATGGAGCTGATGTTTCAGGTCCTGTGTTTAAAAAAATTGCACAAAAAATACATACGAATTCTCCGATGGTTGATCAAGTTGAGGATATCAATAAAAAATCAGAAATTGTTGTATCAGATTACAATAAGTATTATGAAGTTACTAATAACTTCAAAACTGTAATGCCTGACTTGCATGGTATGTCGGCTATGGATGCTATCTCTATATTGGAAAATTTGGACCTAAAAGTTCAGGTTTGTGGAAGTGGTCGTGTTTCAAAACAATCAGTAAAAAAGGGTCAAAAAATCATATCTCAATCTTTAATAATTCTTGAGCTAACTTGAAAGATTTAAAAGACATATTATACAAAGTTTCTATTGAGTCTGTTGTAGGTAATGTTGGCTGCTCAATAGCGGATTTACATTATGATTCTAGAAATGCGGGTAGAAACGATGTTTTTATAGCTATTAAAGGAAGTGCTAATGATGGCCATGAATTTATCAATACGGCAATCAGTCAAGGAGTGATAGTTGTTGTTTGTCAGGATCTTCCGCTCGAGTTGGTTAACACCGTTACTTATGTTGTGGTATTGAATTCTAGCAAAGCTTTAGCAACAATGGCTTCTAATTATTATGGAAATCCTTCGAAAAATTTAAAACTTATTGGAATTACGGGAACAAATGGAAAAACAACGGTTGCTTCCCTTTTGTATGAGTTATTCAAAAATGCTGGATATAAAGTAGGGCTTATATCAACTGTAAAAATTATGGTGGATTCTAAAAGATATCCGACTGCCCGTACGACTCCTGATTCTTTAGTTATTAATGCTTTCTTGAGTCAGATGAGTCGTGAAGGAGTAGATTTTTGTTTCATGGAGGTTAGCTCACATGGGATTGATCAGCACAGAATAGAGGGGCTGAGCTTTGCTGGAGGAGTTTTCACAAATCTTTCTCACGATCATTTGGATTATCATGAAACTTTTTCAAAATATAGGGATGTTAAGAAATCTTTTTTCGATCGGCTTCCCTCAACCGCATTTGCCTTAGTTAATAGAGATGATAAAAACAGCTCTGTGATGCTTCAAAATTCCAAAGCTAAACAGTACTACTACGCATTAAAAAGCTATGCTGATTTTCGATGCCAAATTTTAGAAAATCAGTTTAGAGGACTTTTGTTGAAAATAAACAATAACGAGGTTTGGGTGAAGCTGATTGGTAGTTTTAATGCTTATAACATAACGGCTATTTATGGAGTTAGCGAAATATTAGGACTAAAATGTCCTGAATCCCTACTTCTGATGAGTACATTGAATAATGTAAATGGCCGGTTCGAATATTTTGTTTCAGATACTAATATTACTACAATTGTTGATTACGCCCATACACCAGATGCTCTTAAAAATGTTTTGGAAACGATTAATTCTATTCGAACAAAAAATGAAACTTTAATCACGGTTGTTGGTTGCGGAGGAGATCGTGACAAATTCAAACGTCCAAAGATGGCGCAAATTGCATCTGAGTTAAGTACCAAAGCAATCTTTACAAGTGATAATCCAAGATCTGAAAATCCAGATCAAATTATTTCTGAAATGCAAGTTGGTGTTGAGGCTCAAAATTTCAGAAAAATTATATCAATTACCAATCGCAAGCAGGCTATCAAAACAGCTTGTCAGTTAGCGGAGCCTAATGACATTATACTTGTAGCTGGAAAAGGGCACGAAACCTACCAAGAAGTAAACGGGATTAAAAGTGAGTTTGACGACTATAAAATAACAGAAGAATTTTTAAAAAAATTAAACAAGTAAGATGCTGTACTATTTATTTAAATATTTAGAGGATACATATCAGTTTGCAGGAGCATCACTTTTTGGATTTCTCACGTTTAGGGCAGCAGTTGCAATTATTTTGTCATTATTGATCTCCACTATTTTTGGAAAGCGTATTATTACTTTTCTTCAAAAAAAGCAGTTGGGTGAGACAATAAGAGACTTAGGTTTACAGGGTCAAAAAGAAAAAGCTGGAACCCCAACCATGGGTGGCGTAATTATTATTTTAGCTACAATAGTCCCTGTGATATTACTTGCTAAGTTACATAATGTTTACATTATTTTGTTAATTGTTACTACACTGTGGATGGGTGTAATAGGCTTTGTAGATGACTATATCAAAAAATTCAAAAATGAAAAAGAGGGATTGAAGGGTCGCTTTAAAATCTTGGGTCAAGTGGGGTTAGGTATTATAGTTAGCACTACTTTATTTTTTAATAGTGAAGTGACTATCAAGGAAAAAATACCAACGCATTTGCAGGTTCGATCTGTATCAAACGATGCGTCCACTGTTCAGTTTTATCCAGAAACTAAATCTACCAAGACAACGATTCCATTTGTTAAATCAAATGAGTTTGACTACGCTGATCTTATTACTTGGATTCATCCAGGCTTGGAAAATTATGGATGGATTGCGTTCGTATTAGCAGTTATATTTATCATCGCTGCGGTTTCAAATGGTGCTAACTTAACAGATGGTATTGACGGACTGGCAGCTGGTACTTCTGCTATTATTGCTTTAACACTAGGGATTTTTGCGTGGGTTTCTGGAAATATAATTTTTTCTGACTATTTAAATATTATGTATATCCCAAGGGTTGAGGAGATTACAATCTATATAGCCGCATTTGTGGGTGCTTTAATAGGTTTTCTATGGTTCAACTCTTTTCCAGCTCAGGTTTTTATGGGCGATACAGGCAGCTTGACTATTGGGGGTATAATAGCAGTTATTGCTATTGCGGTACGCAAGGAATGGTTGATTCCAGTTTTGTGTGGAGTTTTCCTAGCGGAAAATTTATCAGTAGTTATGCAGGTTGCGTACTTTAAGTATACTAAAAATAAGTATGGTGTTGGTCGTCGTATTTTTAAAATGTCGCCTCTTCATCACCATTACCAAAAATCAGGGTACCACGAAAGTAAAATTGTAACTCGATTTTGGATTGTAGGAATCCTTTTGGCAATACTCACAATAGTAACTCTGAAAATTCGCTAGATGAAACGATTGGTTATTCTTGGCGGTGGAGAAAGTGGAGTTGGAGCAGCTATGTTAGGCAAGTTAAAAAAGTACAATGTATTTCTTTCTGATTGTGGAAAGATTAAGGATAATTATAAAGAAGTTCTTATAAATAATGAGATTGAATGGGAAGATGGTGGACACACAGAATCTGAGATTTTAACTGCAGATTTAGTAGTTAAAAGTCCTGGTATCCCAGATCATGTATCTATTGTTCAGAAGTTATACTATGCGACGATACCTGTAGTGTCAGAAATTGAATTTGCGGCATTACACACCACCGCCAACATAATTGGTATTACAGGTAGTAATGGAAAGACTACAACTACAATGATGGTTTATCATATCCTTAAACAAGCTGGCTTAGATGTAGCAATAGGTGGAAATATTGGTGAAAGTTTTGCAGAACAAGTCCTTAAAAAAACAGCTAATTATGTTCTTGAGTTAAGTAGTTTTCAGTTAGATGGAATAAAAAAATTTAGGCCTAATATTGCTGTTATAACCAATATAACTCCTGATCATTTGGATCGTTATGATTATAAATTTGAAGATTATATAGCTTCCAAATTTAGGATTATTAAGAACCAAACATCAGATGATTATTTATTGTATGATTGTGACGACGAGGTCATCACAACCTACATAAATAGCCATCAAATTCAATCCACATTAGTACCTTTTTCGCTATCTAAAATAGGTACATATGGTACGTATTTAGAACAAAATAATATAATAATAGAGTTTAATAATAGAGATACAATTATGCCAATATCAAATTTAGCTTTAGAAGGAAAGCACAACGTGAAAAATGCTATGGCTGCAGCCACAGTTGCACATCTAATGAAAATTAGAAAAGCTACAATTAGAGAAAGTCTTGAGGGGTTTCAAGGAGCTGAGCACCGTTTGGAGCAGGTTTTAACAATTAACAAGGTTAAATACGTAAATGATTCTAAAGCAACTAATGTAAATGCTACATATTATGCTTTAGAAAGTATGAAAGTTCCTACTGTTTGGATCGTTGGAGGAGTTGACAAGGGAAATGATTACAGCTCATTATTCCCATTCGTAAATGAAAAAGTAAAAGCAATTATATGTTTGGGAAAGGACAACGATGCTTTAATTGATACTTTTGGAAACATGGTTGATGTCATAATTGAAACACAGCTTATGAGCGAAGCAGTTAAAATCGCTTACAAGATTACTGCTGCTGGTGAGGCTGTATTGCTGTCTCCAGCATGCGCTAGTTTCGACTTATTTGAGAGTTACGAAGATAGAGGTAAGCAATTTAAATCAGCTGTAAGAAAGTTATAATGAAAACAGTATTTAATAACATAAAAGGAGATCGAATTATTTGGTCTATTGCGGCTTTATTGGCAATTTTATCATTCCTGCCTGTATATAGTGCTGCTAGTAATCTGGCTTATATGGGTAGTGGTAGTACAACCTTTAGCTATTTTATCAAGCATTTTGTGCATTTGTTTTTAGGCTTCTCTATTATCTATGGCGTTCATAAGATTCCCTACAGGTATTTTAGAGGCCTTTCAATGGTTATGATACCAGTTGTTTTAATATTATTAGTGATTACAATGCTTCAAGGCGCAACGATTGAAGGTGCCAATGCGAGTCGTTGGATTCGAGTGCCTATTGTTGGGTTTGCATTTCAGCCATCTACTTTAGCTGCTCTGGTTCTAATGGTTTATGTAGCTCGTTATTTAACTAAAATTAAAGATAAAATTATCTCCATTAAAGGGTCTATTCTACCATTGTGGCTACCAGTTTTCATTGTTTTAGCTTTGATTCTTCCAGCTAATTTTTCAACTGCAGCAATTATTTTTTCAACGGTGGTTCTATTAACTTATGTGGGGGGCTATCCACTTAAATATTTATCAATTATTATCGGATCTGGAGTTGTTGTCCTTGCTTTATTTATATTATCAGCAAAGGCTTTCCCAAGTTTAATTCCGAACCGTGTGGATACTTGGACTAGTCGAATTTCAAGTTTCATAGATTCTGAAGTTACTCAAGAGGATTATCAGATTGAAAAAGCAAAAATAGCAATTGCTACTGGAGGAGTAAAGGGTTTAGGACCAGGAAAAAGTATTCAGAAAAATTTTTTACCACAATCATCGTCGGATTTTATTTTTGCAATTATTATTGAGGAGTATGGTCTCATTGGAGGTATGGTTTTGTTGATTCTTTACTTATGGTTATTGTTTAGGATTGTAATCGTCGCACAAAAGTCAGACTCCGTGTTCGGAAAGCTATTGACCATAGGTGTGGGGCTTCCAGTTATATTTCAAGCTCTTATTAATATGGGAGTAGCTGTGCAGTTATTCCCAGTCACGGGGCAAACATTGCCGCTTGTAAGTAGTGGGGGAACTTCCATATGGGTAACCTGTTTAGCATTGGGTATCGTATTAAGCGTGAGTGCAAAAAGAGATGAAGATAAAAATAAAAATAAAGATATGGATGATCAACATCCTTTAGAAATCCTTAGCGAAGCATTTTAATGAAATCTTATAAAGTCATATTATCAGGTGGAGGAACAGGAGGACATATTTATCCTGCAATAGCCATTGCTAATGAATTAAGATTGCGATTTCCAATGACCGAATTTTTATTTGTAGGTGCTAGTGACAAGATGGAAATGCAAAAAGTACCGCAAGCTGGTTATCCAATTATTGGTTTATGGATATCTGGATTTAAAAGAGGGTTAACTTATAAAAACTTATTATTTCCATTAAAGTTAGTTTTTAGC
>JAQWYU010000109.1 GCA_029253805.1 Flavobacteriaceae bacterium
TGCTTCCTTCAAACATTAAATATGTTCGATCTGTAATAGCTAAAGTTTCTTGTACATTGTGATCAGTGATTAGAATCCCAATATTTTTCTTAGTAAGCTTGGCAATAATTTTTTGTATATCTTCTACGGCAACAGGGTCAACCCCTGCAAATGGTTCATCAAGCAAAATAAAGCTAGGGTCAGTAGCTAAAGCTCTTGCGATTTCTGTGCGTCTTCGCTCACCACCTGACAATAAATCTCCTCGACTTTTTCGAATATGATTAAGACTAAATTCGTCAATTAGTGATTCCATTTTTTTAATCTGCTCTATCTTTGATAATTTAGTCATTTGAAGTACACTCAAAATATTGTCTTCAATACTTAATTTTCTAAATACAGAAGCTTCCTGAGCTAAATATCCAATACCGCTTTGCGCTCTTTTGTACATAGGGTATGAAGTGATATCTTTATTATCTAAATATATTGCACCTCCATTAGGTTTAATTAACCCAACAGTCATATAAAATGAGGTAGTTTTTCCGGCACCATTGGGTCCAAGAAGACCTACAATTTCTCCTTGATTGACTTCAAAAGAAACATCTTTTACTACTTTGCGCCCACTGTAGGACTTCATCAAATTTTGAACTCTTAACTTCATTAGTTTTTTAAAACTATATAAAAATAGTAAATTGATCTTAACTATTCATCAATTCTGAAAAGTTAAAATAAAAATTTAACTTGAATATTTAATTGTTTAAGTTTTCTAATTCATCTAAATAATCATAGGCTCGTCTTAAGTGAGGAATGACAATTGTGCCTCCAACTAATGTCGCTATACTAAGAGCTTCATTAATTTGCTCTTTATTCACTCCTTCAGTATGACATTTTTCAAGATGATAGCGCACACAGTCGTCACATCTTAATACAGTAGATGCAACTAATCCTAATAATTCTTTAGTTTTTGTATCAAGAGCGCCTTCATTAAAGGCGTTCGTATCTAAGTTAAAAATGCGCTTTATAATCGTGTTGTTTTCAGCAAGAATTTTAGAGTTCATTTTCTTGCGATATGCGTTAAATTCTTTTACTTTATTGGCCATTGGTTTCTTTTATTTTTTGATTTCTTAATACGATTCTAGATATAAGAATACTAACTTGATAAAGTATCAACACAGGAATTGCTACAATCACTTGGCTGGCAATATCTGGAGGTGTTATAATAGCTGCAAAAATTAAAACTATAACTAATGCATACTTCCTGTTTTTTTTAAGAAATTTAGGAGTTACTAATCCGATCTTTGTTAAAAAATAAATGATTATTGGTAATTCAAAAATAAGACCAGAAGCTAGGGTGGATGCTCTAATGAGACCAATGTAAGAATTTAAATCAAAATCATTATGTACAAGCTCTGCTACAGAATAAGTTCCCAAAAAATTAATAGAAAGAGGACAAACAACATAATAACCAAATAAAACTCCAATAAAAAACAAAATTGAAGAAACAAATATAAATCCCCTTGAATTGTTTTTTTCTTTTCGGTCTAAGCCTGGGCTTATGAATTTCCAAAATTGATAAATAACATATGGAAAAGCTAATATAAAACCAAAAGTGATTGAAGTCCAGATATGCGCAGAAAACTGTCCAGCCATGGTACGACTTTGAACTTCAAAATCGAATTTAATATTACAAAAACTATCAAATTTCATTAACTTGGAAGCATTACATAGCAGTTCATATGTAAAAAAATTAGCTTTGGTTGGACCAAAAATTAGTACGTCAAATAAAAAGCCTTTTGCTAAAAAAGCCAATGATGCAGCAAGGATAACAGATGCCGTAGCTTTAATGACATGCCACCTTAGTTCTTCAAGGTGATCTAAAAAAGACATTTCTTTTTCTTGTTCCATGGTTAAATTATCCCCTCCTTGATTAGGTCATGAAGATGAATTACACCTGCATATTGTCCGTTGTCTTCAACTAAAAGTTGAGAGATTTCGTTTAATTCCATTAATTCCATCGCATCAATAGCCATAGCGTTGATATTTATTGTTTTAGGAGCTTTACTCATAATGTCTTCAGCATACAGCTTTGTAAAGTCTTCACTTTTGGAAAGCATACGTCTCAAGTCCCCGTCTGTTATAATTCCTACGATTCTATTATTTTCAGTAACAGCTGTAACCCCCAAACGTTTTTCAGTTATTTCAATAATCACTTTTTTAATTTCTGATTTCAAAGATACAACAGGTTGATCGTTATGAATGAGTAAATCCTTAACAGACAAATATAATTTTTTACCTAGTGCTCCGCCAGGATGGTATTTAGCAAAATCTCTACTAGAAAATCCTCTAATTTTTAAAAGACAAACTGCTAAGGCATCTCCCATGACTAGTTGTGCTGTTGTACTTGTGGTTGGAGCAAGGTTGTTTGGGCATACTTCCTTTTTTACAAAAGAATTAAAAACAAAATCTGCCTGCTCAGCTAACACTGACTTTATATTTCCTGTAATTGCAATAAGTGGATTTTTAGCTTTTTTAAGTAATGGAATTAAAACTTTTATTTCTGGAGTGTTGCCACTTTTGGATATACAAATTACAACATCATTTTTCAATACAAGGCCTAAGTCACCATGAATAGCATCAGCAGCATGCATAAATACTGAAGGAGTTCCTGTAGAGTTAAGTGTAGCTACAATTTTGTTAGCAATAATAGCACTTTTTCCTATCCCAGTTATAATTACACGCCCATTTGAGTTATAAATTAACTCCACAGCGTCTGAAAATGATTGATCTAGTAAATTAGCAATTTTTGAAATTGCGAATGATTGATCAAGAATAGTGTTTTTTGCGTATGATAATATGGCTTTTTTTGAGTTCAAATTTTTTAACTTTTGGTTGTGTACTTATTTAAATATCTATACCTTTAGTATGTAATACAAAAAAACAAAAAAAATAGGATTGTTTCTTATGTTTATTCTAATTTTTGGATTATCAAGGTAGTATTTTTAAATTTAGGTCAATAAATTTTTAATTATTAATGAGTATTTCGACTAAAGAACTACATTTAGCACTAAAATCTTATTTTGGTTTTAGTAAATTTAAAGGCCTTCAAGAGCAAGTAATTTCAAGTATTCTTTCCAAGGAAAATACTTTTGCAATCATGCCGACTGGGGGTGGAAAATCTCTTTGCTATCAGCTTCCCGCTCTAATGCAAAAAGGTACAGCGATTGTAGTATCACCCTTGATTGCTTTAATGAAAAATCAAGTAGACTCAATTCGAGGTATTTCTAATCAAGAAGGGATAGCGCATGTTTTAAATTCTTCTCTAAACAAATCAGAAATTAAACAAGTTAAGTCTGATATTGAGTCTGGAATCACTAAGCTT
>JAQWYU010000110.1 GCA_029253805.1 Flavobacteriaceae bacterium
CAGCTTAATTTGATCGCTATCCTCATAAGTTTTCGAGTGGACAACGGCAACGAATAGGTATTGCTAGAACCATTGCTGTTCACCCAAAGTTGATTATCTGTGACGAATCGGTATCTGCATTAGATGTCTCTGTACAAGCACAGGTACTAAATTTATTGAACGACCTTAAAGACACCTACGGGTTTACATATATTTTTATATCCCATGATTTGTTAGTGGTAAAGTTTATGTCTGATCAATTATTGGTCATGAACAGAGGCAAAATAGAGGAAATCGGAGAGGCTGATTCTATTTATGAATCGCCAAAAAAAAATTATACAAAAGAATTAATAAAAGCAATCCCTAAAGGAGTTTTAAACATCGAATAAGCCAAAGAGGCGGTGATCATTAAATATCCATTTCCGGAACCTCTCCATCAACAATAAGATGGCCTTCAGTAGCGTTTTGAATGGTTTCTACAGTTACTCCAGGTGCACGCTCTAAAAGCTTAAAGCCGTCTATAGACACTTCCAGAACTGCTAAATTAGTAACCACTCTTTTGACACAGCCTACACCCGTGAGTGGAAGAGAGCAACTTTTTAGAAGTTTAGACTCTCCTTTTTTATTGGTATGCATCATCGCAACTATAATATTTTCGGCACTGGCAACTAGATCCATCGCTCCGCCCATTCCTTTAACCATATAACCAGGAATTTTCCAATTGGCAATATCTCCGTTGTGTGAAACCTCCATAGCTCCTAGAATCGTAAGCTGTACATGCTTACCACGAATCATAGAAAAGCTAGTAGCGGAGTCAAAAAAACTAGCTCCTTCAAGAGTGGTGATTGTTTGTTTGCCTGCATTAATAAGGTCTGCGTCTTCCTCCCCTTCAAAAGGAAATGGTCCCATTCCTAAAACTCCGTTCTCGCTTTGAAATTCAACTTCAATATCTTTACAAACATAGTTTGCTACCAAGGTTGGTATACCAATTCCTAAGTTAACATAGTATCCGTTTTTGACTTCTTTAGCAATTCTCTTTGCAATTCCAATTTTATCTAACATAATTATATTTTTTGTCGAACGGTTCGTTTCTCAATTCGCTTTTCATAACCTTTTCCTTCAAAAATTCGTTGCACAAAGATTCCTGGAATATGAATTTGATTTGGATCAAGTGAACCCACAGGAACTAATTCTTCAACTTCAGCAACTGTAATTGTGGCAGCGCCACACATATTTGGATTGAAATTTCTCGCGGTTGCTTTAAATATTAAATTTCCAGCAGCATCACCTTTCCAAGCTTTAACAAATGAAAAATCAGCTTTAAATGCTGTTTCCAATATATACATCTTACCATCAAACTCACGCGTTTCTTTTCCTTCAGCTACTTCTGTTCCATAACCCGCTGGTGTATAGATTGCTGGAAAGCCAGCTTGAGCAGCTCTACAGCGCTCAGCTAAAGTTCCTTGAGGAATTAACTCTACTTCCAACTCACCCGACAGCATTTGTCGCTCGAATTCATCATTTTCACCTACATAGGATGATACCATTTTTCTTATCTGGTGCTTTTGCAACAACAGTCCAAGTCCAAAATTATCAACTCCTGCATTGTTAGAAATACAGGTGATTTTTTTAACGTCCATAGCAACCATTTCAGCAATTGCATTTTCGGGAATACCACAAAGCCCAAAACCACCAAGCATGAGAGTCATTCCATCCGTAAGCCCTTTGAGTGCTTTCTTAGCATTAGGTACTTGTTTATTAATCATTTTGTTTAAAGTTAAAATTTAAAAAATCGTCAAAAAACTAATTTTTCTAGAAATCAATTTCTGGAACGTCAATTGTATTATTTTGATACCTAATTTTTCCATCTTTGCTTTGTGAACTACAATTAACACCAATTGAAAGGTATTTAGGGGCAATAAATTTGTCCTTTGAAATGTTTAAGTCCTCAAATTCGTAACAACTTCGCATGTAATTTGCCCATATTGGTAGTGCCATAGAGGCGCCCTGTCCATATCTAGTCGTTCTAAAATGAATAGATCTGTCTTCTCCTCCAACCCAAACACCGGTAACTAAGTTAGGAACTACGCCCATAAACCAGCCATCACTCTGATTTTGAGTTGTTCCAGTCTTTCCTGCAATTGGATTTTTAAATTCATATGGGTAGCCTGTAATAATTTCTTTAAATACAGGTTGGTCTTTGGCCTTGCTGTTTCGCAAGCGCGCACCAGAACCAAACATGGTGACTCCTTCCATAAGTTTCAATGTTACATAAGCTACTTCTTGGCTCAAAACGTCTTTGGTTTGCGGCGAATACTGAAATAATATAGTCCCATTTTTATCTTCAATCTGAGTTACCGTCACGGGTTTAGTGTAAATTCCTTTATTAGCAAATGTAGAGTAGGCTGCCACCATTTCATAAACACTAATGTCTGTCGTGCCAAGTGCAATTGAAGGTAAGGCTGGTATTTTTTGATTTACGCCTAAGTTCCTAGCTAAATCAATTACAGGCTGTGGTCCAATTTCATTCATGAGTCGAGCAGTAATAGTATTTCTGGAATTAGCTAGAGCTGATTTCAAGGTTTCAAAACCGCCATAATTATTACCAGCATTTTTCGGAGACCATGGTTTTGCATTTCCATATTTGAGTGCCTCAATTGTAATTTGAGATTTTGGAAATGAATCACAGGGCGACAAATGAAGTTGGTCAATAGCTGCTGCATATACAAAAGGCTTAAAAGTGGATCCCACCTGACGCTTTCCTTGTTTTGCCATATCATATTGAAAGTGCTTAAAGTTAATTCCTCCTACCCAAGCTTTTATGTGACCGGTTTGTGGTTCCATTGACATCATTCCTGATCTTAAAAATGACTTATAATATCGCATGGAATCCCAAGGAGTCATTAGAGTGTCTATTTCGTTATTTTTTCCAGTCCATGAAAATATTTTCATATGAGTAGGCTTTTTAAAAGATGCTATAATCTCGTTATCTTCTTTTTTTAAGTCATACTTCATTCTACGCCAGCGTTCTGAACGTCTCATACTCCAATTAAGTAAAGAAGTTACCTTTTTTGGCTTAAGGCCTAAAAAAGGGGTCGTTGGATTTCTTTTGGGCGTATTCTGAATAAAAAATTCCGCTTGTAAGTTAGACATGTGGTTTGCTACAGCAGTCTCAGCAAAAGCTTGCATACGAGAATCAATAGTAGTGTAGATTTTTAAACCATCTTTGTAAATATTGTATTTATCACCACTAGGTTTTCTATTCTCCGGGTTATTAACCCATTCTTTCATATAGCTGCGCAGATATGATCTAAAATAAGTTGCAATTCCTTCTCGATGAGATTCTGGAGAATAATTAAGGGCTAGAGGCTGCTTCTGGAGGGAGTCCTTTAAAGTTTCTTCAATATACCCATATTTAGCCATTTGGGCTAAGACTACGTTACGGCGATTCTTTGTGCCTTCTGGGTTTCTCTTAGGCCGCGGATTATAAAGTGAAGAGTTTTTAAACATTCCAACTAGCATTGCAGATTCATTAATACTTAGATCTTTTGGTTCTTTTCCAAAATAAATTCTTGAGGCGGAACGAATACCGTCTGCATTATTTCCAAAATCATATATATTAAAATATTGAGCGATAATTTCTTCCTTAGTGTACTGGCGTTCCAAGCGAGTAGCGATGACCCACTCTTTTACTTTCTGTATCAACGTTTCTAATTTGTTTTTAGATCTAACCCCTACAAACAATTGTCGAGCTAATTGTTGAGAAATTGTACTAGCTCCTCCTTTTTTTCCAAGAAAAACAAATGCGCGTAACGTTCCTCGAAGATCAATTCCGGCATGGTCATAATAACGAACATCTTCAGTTGCAATAAGTGCCTGTACAAGCTTTTTAGGAAGTTTATTAAACGTGATAGGGGTTCTATTGTCTTCGAAATAAAACTTACCTAGTGTTTGACCGTCAGATGAAATAATTTCAGACGCTATATTCGTTCTTGGATTTTCAAGCGCTGTGTGGTCAGGCATTTCACCAAAAAGCCCTACGGATGCTAGTAAAAAAATAGTAATGCCACTTAAAATGAGCGACATAAATGTTATCCAAAACCACCGAATTGGTTTTGAGAAACTAGCTACAGTCTTATTTTTCTTTACCATAATGATTACTGTTTTTCAAGAGATTCAATACTGAATCCTACGTCAATAATTCCTTTAAGAAGAGTGATTCCTTTTGTTTCCCCACGAAGTCGCATTGCATGCTGTATTTGAACCTTATAAGGGCCACTTTCAGAAAAAACAAATGACTTGTCGAAGCCTTTAAACCAAAGTTTATGTTCTTTTACCGAGCTGAAACCTGACCCTAAAAGCTCTCCGCTAAGATTAGCCATTTTATATTCTAATGT